>JABIUG010000314.1 GCA_018700655.1 Rhodospirillaceae bacterium
AGCAGCAAATCGCCGAAGATCACGACGCCCATCACCGCGAAAATCCCGGCCATGCCGGAAGCCAGTGAACCCCATTTCAGACCGGCGATGTAGATGGGCAGCGGCGAACACAGCACCAGAAACATGCCCCATAGGGAATAACTCAGCCCGATGACGTAGAACGCGCCGCATACAATGCCCGCTACGATCGCGACCAGGGGGGTGTAGAGCGTTACCATGAAGGGACGTCGCCGGTTGTGGCCATGACAAACAAAAAGAGCGGGTCAGGGCCGAAGGAATCCAACTTGTGGTTCCCCAGACCCATGACAATCCGCTCTTTGTTCATCGGTTCAGAGCAATTTGGTCTCCACGCGTTGCCGCCGAACAACTCCGCTTGAGAACAAACAGCTTCAGGTCCCGACGTAGGGAAGCAGTGCCAGGTAACGAGCGCGCTTGATCGCCCGGGCCAGCTCGCGCTGCTTCTTTGCCGACACAGCCGTGATGCGCGAAGGGACGATCTTGCCGCGTTCGGAAACGTAACGCTGCAGCAGCTTGATATCCTTGTAATCGATCTCGGGCGCATTCACGCCAGAGAACGGGCAGGTCTTGCGACGGCGCCAGAAGGGGCGGCGGGGTGGCATCGACATCAGCTCTCTCCAGCATTCTCGGTTGGCGTCACGATCTCTTCGCCATCCGAGTCGCGGCGAATCGAACGATCCTCGCGGGTGGATTTGTTGCGCATCATGGGCGAAGCCTCGCCATCAAGCGTGTCGACCTTGATCGACATGAAACGAAGGATGTCCTCGTTGAAATGAAGGCTGCGCTCCATCTCACTGAGCGCGGTGGCCGAAGCCTGCACGTTCAGGAAGACATAATGTCCCTTGCGGTTCTTCTTGATCTTGTAGGCAAGCGATTTCAGGCCCCAGATCTCCGTCTTGGGGACCTGGCCGCCGTGCTCGCGGATCATGACTTCCAACTCGCCAGCGAGCGCTTCCACCTGTTGGGGAGACGCGTCCGGGCGGACAATAAAGGTGCTCTCGTAGAAAGGCATCAAACCTTCCCCTAACCGTTGATCAACATGTTTCGGGCGCCGGTTTGACGACACGGGCAGCAACAATGGCTGCGGCTCGCGTCATTCAAGCCGGCAAGGGCGCGCACTATAGTCAAAATGAAACCCGACGCAAGCATGCTTGACATGTCATGCGTCACGTTCTTTGTCTCGCGTTCCCAGCGCTGTCGCGCCGGTCCCCTTCCCCCCTATGCAGGGTAGTTACAGAACATGTCCAGAGTATTCGTATTTCCCGGCCAGGGCAGTCAGCGTCCCGGCATGGGGCAGGAGCTTGCCGAGACCTTCAGCTCTGCGCGCGAGGTCTTTCAGGAGATCGACGAAGCGCTGGGACAAAATCTCTCGAAGTTGATGCGCGAGGGGCCTGAAGATGAACTGACCCTGACCCAGAACGCGCAACCGGCTCTGATGGCTTCGTCGATGGCGGTGCTGCTTGTCCTGACCACGGAAGGCGGCAAGGCAGTCGATCAGATGTGTTCGATGGTGGCCGGCCATTCGCTGGGCGAGTACTCGGCCCTGGTCGCTGCCGGCGCTCTTCCGCTGGATGTCACGGCACGCCTGTTGCGCTTGCGCGGCGAAGCGATGCAGGCGGCCGTTCCGGTCGGCCAAGGCGCCATGGCCGCCATCCTGGGCCTTGAGGTCGATGATGTCCGTGCGATTGCCGAAGAGGCTTCGGCAACAGGCGTCTGTTCGGTCGCCAACGACAACTCACCCGGGCAGGTGGTCGTTTCGGGCGCGCTGGCGGCGGTTGAACGGGCAGCCGAACTGGCCAAGGAGAAGGGTGCCAAACGCGCCATGATGCTGCCCGTGAGTGCGCCGTTCCATTGTTCCCTGATGCAGGCCGCCGCCGATGCGATGGCTGCCGCGCTGGAAACGACGACGATCCAGGCGCCTGTTGTGCCGATTATCGCCAATGTCACCGCCCGCCCGGAAACCACCCCGGAATCGATTCGCACTTTGCTCGTCGAGCAGGTCACGGCCACCGTGCGCTGGCGTGAAAGCATGGCTGCCCTGCGTGACAGCGATATCAATACCGTGACGGAACTTGGCACCGGCAAGGTTCTTTCGGGTCTGGTTCGGCGAATCGATCGCGACCTTCAGGCGAGTTCGATCGAGACGCCGGCCGATATCGAGAGTTTTCTCAACACAATCTGATGTGCCCATTGGGCCAAGGAGACCTTTATGTTCGATCTGACGGGACGCAAGGCACTGGTTACCGGTGCATCGGGTGGTATTGGCGGCGCCATCGCGCACGCCCTGCATGCACAGGGTGCCGAAGTGGTGCTGGCCGGAAGGCGGCGTGAAGCTCTGGACGCGCTGGCCAACGAACTTGGCGATCGCACCCATGTCGTGACCGCCGATCTGGGTTCGGCCGAGGCCGATGAAGGCCTCGCCAAGGCAGCCGAAGAAGCCATGGGGCAGGTCGATATCCTGGTTAACAAT
>JABIUG010000315.1 GCA_018700655.1 Rhodospirillaceae bacterium
CCTGCCACTACAGCATGTTCGTCCAGTTCGGCGGTCTCGACCACAAACGCGCCCGCCGCTCGCTTGAACGGATCGGCTCAGAGGTTCTGCCCCTGGTCGACAAGGCTCTGGTGGGGATCAAGGCGTTTGGTGCCTAAGCAAGCCATTCGCCGCGGAGCGTTAAGCCTCATCCAAGGCTCCCCTTACGCTCCTTGAGGGCGAAGGCCGGGAACCATAGGCATGGACCGTTCGTTTCTTCGATGACCGGGCGCATGGGCCCCTGCTTTCACAGGGGATCAAGCCTGTGATCAGTCCCCCAGCTTAAGTGCGGCCAGGAAGGCCTCCTGGGGGATTTCGACATTGCCGAACTGGCGCATGCGTTTCTTGCCCTTTTTCTGCTTGTCGAGCAGCTTGCGCTTGCGGCTGATATCGCCGCCGTAACACTTGGCAAGCACGTCCTTGCGCATGGCCGAGAGGGTCTCGCGGGCGACAATCTTGCCGCCGATCGCGGCCTGGATCGGAATCTTGAAAAGCTGGCGCGGGATCGCGTCTTTGAGCTTCTCGCAGACCGAGCGGCCGCGTGATTCCGAGAACGAGCGTTCGGTCATGAGCGACAGGCCATCGACGATCTCGGCATTGACCAGAATGTCGAGACGCACGAGATCACCGGCAGTGAAGCCGTCCATCTGGTAATCGAAGCTGGCGTAACCGCGGGTAACCGACTTCAGCCGGTCATAGAAATCAAACACCACTTCGGCCAGCGGCAGGCGATAGACCACCATGGCGCGGCCACCAACATAGGTGAGCTCGACCTGTTCGCCGCGTTTGTCGGTGCAGAGCTGGAGCACGGGACCAAGGTATTCATCGGGCACCAGAATGGTTGCCCGAATCCAAGGCTCCTCGATCATCTCAATCTGGGTCGGTTCGGGCAGATCGGCGGGATTGTGAAGTTCGAAGGGTTCGCCGCCCTTCTTGGTGATGCGGTAGACCACGCTGGGCGCTGTTGCCAGCAGGTCGAGATTGAACTCGCGTTCCAGCCGCTCCTGGATGATCTCGAGATGTAGCAAGCCCAGGAAACCACAACGGAAACCCAGGCCCAGGGCGACCGAATTTTCCGGCTCAAAGTGGAAGCTCGCGTCGTTCAGGCGCAACTTTCCCAGGCTTTCGCGCAGGTCGTTGTAGTCGCCGGCATCGTTGGGATAGAGGCCACAGAAAACCACCGGCACGCTCGGCTTGAAACCGGTCAGCGGCTCCTCGGTGCGGTTGCGGTCATCGGTGATGGTGTCACCAACCCGGCACTCGGCAATGTCCTTGATCGCGGCGGTGAAGAACCCGATCTCGCCCGGCCCCAGCTCATCCACCAGAACGGCCTTGGGCGTCATGATGCCGACCCGGTCGATTTCGCGCACGGCGTTGGTACCCATCATGCGGATACGCATGCCCTTGCTAATCCTGCCATCGATCACGCGCATCAGGATGACGACGCCCAGATAGGTGTCGTACCAGGAATCGACCAGCATCGCCTTCAGCGGGGCGTCATCGCCCGCGCTCCTGGGCGGGGGAAGATTGTCGACCATGGCCTGGAGCACGTCGCGGACATTTTCGCCGGTCTTGGCCGAGATCGCGACCGCTTCGGTCGCCTCGACACCGATCGATTCCTCGATATCCTCGCGCGCCTTGTCGGCATCGGCTGCGGCCAGGTCGATCTTGTTGACGACCGGCAGGATATCGAGATCGGCATCGACCGCCAGATAGGCATTGGCGACGGTCTGGGCCTCGACGCCCTGGGTCGCATCGACGATCAACAAGGCACTCTCGCACGCACGCAGGCTGCGGCTGACCTCATAGGTGAAGTCGACATGGCCTGGTGTGTCGATGATGTTGATCAGATAGGTCTCGCCATCATCGGCGATATAGTTCAGGCGCACGGTCTGGGCCTTGATCGTGATGCCACGTTCGCGCTCGAGATCCATGGCATCGAGCACCTGGCCGCGCATCTCGCGCTGGTCGAGGCCACCGCACAGCTCGATCAGACGGTCAGCCAGCGTGGACTTGCCGTGGTCGATATGGGCGACGATCGCAACATTGCGGATATGGTCGAGTGCGGTCATGGTTTCAGGGGGGATGTCCAAAGTTGAGCGCGGAACATACGGGCGGGGCAGCACGTGATGCAACACTGCCCTGCACAAGAGGAACAACTAATACCATGATGAAGATCGAAACGACCTCACTCAAGGGCGACGCCTTGCGACTTCGGGTCAGCGACAAACTCGGCCATGACGACTACCGGGCGATCATTCCGATCCTGGAAGAAGCGATTACCAAGCACGGAAAGATTTCCCTTCTGGTCGACATCACCGGCCTTGGTTCCGTCGAATTTCGCGCCCTGTTCGACGATCTGCCTTCGATATGCGCCATATCAACGATTTCGAGCGCATTGGAGTGGTCGGCAGTGCCGGCTGGCAGGACTGGATGACAAGCGCCTCGTCTCACTTCACCCCGGCCGACATGCGTTACTTCGATGTCGACAACGCCGATAACGCCTGGGCCTGGGCGATGGGCGGCTAGGACGTGTTCTAGCCCCTGAGCTCACCACCGGTCTGCTTGACCACAGCGGCAACGATCTTTGCCGAGACGGCTTCAAGCTCTTCGTCGGTCATGGTCGCGTTGACCGGCTGCAGCGTGACTGCGACAGCCAGCGATTTGCGCCCCTCGCCCAGATTGGCGCCTTCGTAGAGATCAAACACGCCAACCTCGCGGATCAGCGCCTTGTCGGCGCCCTTGACCGCACGGACCAGCTTTTCAGCCGGGACCGCGCTGTCGAGCACGAAGGCGAAATCGCGCCGCACCGCCTGGTAGGGTGAAACCGAGAGTTTGGCGCGGGCAACCGATTTTGCCTTGGGCTCTGGCACGTCTTCGAGATGAACCTCGAAGGCCGCGACAGGGCCGGCGGCATCAAGCTTGTCAACGACCTGAGGGTGCAGTTCACCAAAGGTCGCCATCGGCTTGGGCCCGAGGCGGAGAACGCCTGAGCGTCCGGGATGGTAACATTCGGGTGCATCCGCGCTGACCTGCAGGTTGGCAACCGGTGCCCCAATAGCCTCGAGCACCGCCAGAGCATCGGCCTTGGCATCGAAGACATCAACCGCACGGCTCGCCTGGTTCCAGTGACGCCCACCTGCACGGCCTGTGCGCATCCCTGCCACCGAGGTCTTCTGGTCTTCGGGCGCAACACCGGCATAAACCGGACCAATCTCGAACAGACCGAAATCGGCCATGCCACGGGCCTGATTGCGCGCCACCGCCTCGAGCAACGCGGGCAGACCAGACGGGCGCATCATGTCCATATCCGAGGAGATCGGATTGACCAGAGTGAGCGCCCGATTGCCGCCGCCGAACAGCCCGGCATGGACCGACGAGACGAAGGAATAGGTCACTGCCTCGTTCATGCCGCGCCCGGCCAGGGTCCGGCGCGCCCAGCGGACGCGTTTCTGACGGGCGGAGAGAACCGGCCGGGTCACCGCAACCTCGCGCGGCAGGGAAACCATCGGTACTTCATCGAAGCCGTGGATACGCAGAACTTCCTCGATGACGTCGGCTTCGCACTGCATATCGTGGCGCCAGCTCGGCACCGAAACAGTCCAGGCATCATCCCCGGCATCGCTCACACCAAATCCAAGATCAGCCAGGATCGCTTCGGCGCGCGCCTTTTCGATCGTGATGCCGCCCAGGCTGGCAACACGCGAGGGGCGCACGGTCATGGTCTGACCGGCATCGGGAACCTCACCGCCGATCACGACTTCGCTGGCCTCACCGCCGCACAGTTCGAGAACCAGACGGGTCGCGATCTCCATGCCGTCAGGCCCGAAGGCCATGTCGACACCACGTTCGAAGCGCTGGCGTGCATCGGTCACCAGGCCCAGCTTGCGACCGGTCGCAGCCGTGCGGATCGGGTCGAAGAAGGCGATTTCCATGAAGCCGTTGATCGTGCCTTCGTCGGCGCCGGTCGATTCGCCACCGACGACACCGCCCAGTCCCAGCATGCCGGAATCATCGAAGATCACCGTCATCTCGCCGTCGGTCTCGTAGGACTTGTCGTTCAGAGCGTCGAATTTCTCGCCTGGCTGGGCGAGGCGCGCGCCGATCGTGCCCTTGACCTTGTCGGCATCATAGATATGCGCCGGGCGGCCCAGATCCATGGTGAGCCAGTTGGTGATATCGACCAGGGCCGAGATCGGACGCAGACCGACAGACCTCAGCTTCTGCTGCATCCATGCCGGGCTGGAGTGGTTTTTCAGACCACGGAAGTAGCGTCCGATAAAGGCCGGACAGGCCTCACGGCAGGCGTCGTCAAAGCGCAGTTCGATTTCGAGCGGGCTCTTGTAGCCACCGGGAACGGGTGAGGTGTCGAGCGGCTTCAAGGTGCCAAGACCGGCGGCGGCGAGATCACGGGCAATACCGCGCACGCTGAAACAGTCACCGCGATCGGGCGTGAGGCCGATATCGAGGACAGGATCATCCAGGCCGGCCATCGCGGCATAGGACGCACCGATTTCCGCGTCTTCCGGCAGATCGATGATGCCGTCATGTTCGTCGGAAAGGCCCATCTCGCGCTCGGAACACAACATGCCCCTGCTGGCGACGCCACGGATCTCGCTTTCCTTGAGATCGACACCGGTGCCGGGGATATGGCTGCCCGAGGGCGCGAAAACACCCTTCATGCCGGTGCGCGCATTGGGTGCACCACACACGACCTGGACTTCACCCTTGCCGGTCTCGACAACGCAGACCCGAAGGCGATCGGCATTGGGGTGCTGTTCGGCCTTGACGACATACCCGACCGTGAAAGGTGCCAATTCAGCCGTGCGGTCCTCGACCTCTTCGACTTCCAGACCAATGCGGTTCAGGGTCGCAACGATGTCATCGAGCGTGGCATCGGTTTCGAGATGGCGCTTGAGCCAATCGAGCGTGATCTTCATCGGGCCAGGCCCCCATAAAGCGTGGGCACATCAAGCGGCCGGAATCCGTAATGACGAAGCCAGCGCAGATCGGCATCGAAGAAGCTGCGCAGATCCGGGATGCCGTATTTCAGCATCGCAACACGATCGATTCCCATGCCAAAAGCAAAGCCCTGGTATTTGTCGGGATCAATCCCGCCATGGCGCAGGACATTGGGATGGACCATGCCGCTGCCCAGAATTTCGAGCCAGTCGTCGCCTTCACCGATTTTGAGTTCACCGCCTTCGAAGGAACAGCCGATATCGATTTCCATCGAAGGAGCCGTGAACGGGAAGTAACTCGGACGGAACCGCATCGGCACATTGTCGACCTGGAAAAAAGCCTCGACGAAATCGCGCAGGCAGCCCTTGAGATGTCCCATATGTGTGGTCTCGTCGATCACCAGGCCTTCGACCTGATGGAACATCGGCGTGTGGGTCATATCGCTGTCGCTGCGATAGGTCCGGCCCGGCGCAATGATGCGAAGCGGCGGCTGATGGCTGAGCATGTGGCGGATCTGCACCGGCGAGGTGTGGGTCCGCAGCACGGGACGCCCCTCTTCACCCGAAGCCGGCAGATAGAAGGTATCGTGCTCCTGACGGGCGGGATGTTCATCTGGAATGTTGAGTGCGCCGAAATTCAGCCAGTCGTCTTCGATATCGGGCCCTTCGGCCACCGCGAACCCCATCTCGCAGAAGATCGCGATGATCTCGTCCATCACCTGGCTGACCGGATGCACACTGCCCAAAGCCTCGGGACGGGGCGGCAACGAGACATCGACCCGCTCGACCTCGAGCCGCAGATTGAGTTCGGCACGCTCCAGCTCTTCCTTGCGCGCGTCGATCGCCGATTGCACCGCATCCTTGACCCGGTTGAGCTCCTGGCCGACTTCGCGGCGGGCATCGGGATCAAGACCACCCAGCTGTTTCATCAGGCCGGTGACAGCGCCCTTTTTGCCCAGTGCCGCGACACGGATGTCATCGAGCCCTTTCAGGTCGCCACTGTCTGCAATCGCAGCCAGCGTTTCATCCATGATGGTGTTGATCTGATCCTGCATTTCTCAGGGTCCAAACATGACAAAGGGGCCGCATGGGCCCCTCGTCGTTACGTGGTACGGTAAAGTTGGTGGCGAAACCGCAGTGCGTTACGCCGCCTTCTCGACCGCCGAGCGGGCCTGGTCGCAAAGCTGCGTAAAGGTCGAGGGCTCGCGTGCTGCGAGATCCGCGAGGATCTTGCGATCGAGCCCTACCTCCGCAAGCTTCATCCCGTA
>JABIUG010000316.1 GCA_018700655.1 Rhodospirillaceae bacterium
AGAGCCGCGTGTTCCAGATTGGCGGCATAGGGCAAAGGCGTGTCGACTGCAGCGACACGCCGGATCGGCGCATCGAGATGATCGAAACCCTGTTCCATGACGACCGCGGCAAGCTCGGCACCGATGCCCGAGAAGGCCCAGCCTTCTTCTGCGCTGACCAGCCGGTTGGTCTTGGCCAGCGAAGCAATGATCGTTTCGGTATCCATCGGCCGGATCGAGCGTAGATTGACGACTTCGGCTTCGATCCCTTCAGCGGCCAGGATCTCGGCTGCTTCAAGCGATTTTCCGACCATGATCGAGAATGCGACGATGGTGACATCGCTGCCTTCCCGCTCGACTTTGGCTTTACCGAACGGCACCAGCAGGTCCTCATCGTCAGGAATCTCGAACGTCTGGCCATAAAGCAGTTCATGTTCGAGGAAGATCACCGGATTGGGATCGCGGATCGCGGTTTTCAACAGACCTTTGGCGTCTTCGGCTGAATAGGGCGCGACGACCATCAGGCCCGGGACATGGCCGTACCAGGAGGCATAACACTGGGAATGCTGGGCCGCGACACGGGCAGCAGCGCCGTTGGGACCACGAAATACGATCGGGCAATGAACCTGACCACCCGACATATAGAGCGTCTTGCCGGCCGAATTGATGATCTGATCGATTGCCTGCATGGCGAAGTTGAAGGTCATGAATTCGGTGATCGGGCGCAGTCCGGCCATGGCGGAACCGACCGAAAGGCCGGTGAAGCCATGTTCGGTGATCGGCGTGTCGATCACACGTTTGTCGCCAAATTCCTCGAGCAGGCCCTGGCTGATCTTGTAGGCGCCCTGGTATTGCGCGACTTCCTCGCCGATCAGGAAGACCGAGATGTCGCGGCGCATTTCCTCGGCCATGGCATCGCGCAAGGCCTCGCGGACGGTGATTTCAACCATGATTGTCTCCTCAACCGCCTGCTGTGTCGCCGTAGATATCGCTCGTCAGTTCGGCCAGGTCGGGTTCGGGACTGGTCTGGGCAAATTCAGCCGCCTCGGCGACGCTGCCCTTAACATCCTTGTCGATCTGTTTGAGCTGATCGTCGTCGGCTGCGCCGCGTGCCGTGATGGTGGCACGCAAGTGATCGATCGGGTCGTGTTCGGCCCGCATCTTCTGGACCTCGTCCTTGGTGCGGTACTTTGCGGGATCCGACATCGAATGGCCGCGATAACGATAGGTCTGCATCTCGACCAGAATCGGGCCTTCGCCCGAACGGGCATGGGCGACCGCTTCCTGGGTGCCGGCATAGACCTTCTCGACATCCATGCCGTCGACCTGGATGCCGGGAATGCCGAAAGCCTCGCCGCGATGGCAAAGCTCGGTACCGGCCTTGGCCCGTGCGATCGAGGTTCCCATTGCGTACTGGTTGTTCTCGATCACAAACACGACCGGCAGTTTCCACAGGCTGGCCATGTTGAAGGCTTCATAAACCTGGCCCTGGTTCGCTGCGCCCTCACCAAAGAAGGTCAGCGTGATGTTGTCGGTTTCCTTGTATTTCTGGGCAAAGGCGATGCCGGCACCGAGCGGAACCTGCGCGGCGACGATACCGTGCCCGCCGTAGAACCCGTGCTCGAGATCGAAAATGTGCATCGAACCGCCCTTGCCCTGGGAGATGCCTCCGGCACGGCCGGTCAGCTCTGCCATGACGGCTTTGGGTTCGACGCCGCGGATCAGGGCATGACCATGACAGCGATAGCTGGTGATGACAGCGTCGTCGTCCCTGATCGCCGAATCCATGCCAACGACGACGGCCTCCTGGCCGATATAGAGATGGCAGAAACCGCCAATCAGCCCCATGCCGTACATCTGGCCAACCTTCTCCTCGAAGCGTCGAACCAGGAGCATGCGGCGGTAGAATTCCAGAAGCAGGTCGTCATCGACCAGTGGTGCAGCGTCGCCGGAGCGATCAGCAGCCTTGCGTGTCGTCTTTGCCTTGGCGGCACTGCGAGCCATCGGCTGGTCCCCTCTTTACCGCACGTTAGAAATGGCGGCTTCACGTCAAACTAGGAAGCCGTCAGCGCCAATGCAAGCAAAGCGAGGTAACAGGACGATGAAATTCGAGGGAATAATCCCAGTCGTGGGAAGTTTCCTATGGAAGTGCATTGTGCAGATCGTCGCGCAAAACCACGAAATCGTCGGGATGGGCAAGATTAAGAATCAGACGGACCTGTTCATCGAGCATATCGCGGTCGAGGCTTTGGGGGCGCAACAGGGCGACATGATGGGTCAGGCGCTCTTCTTCCACCTTGGCAGAAGCATATTCGATCTCGGCCTGGGCGATACGTCGTTCCAGCGAAAGCAGGGTCATGACGCCATGTTCTCCCTGGATCGCGTGATATCCGAAATAGACGACGGCGCACATGCCGATCAGGACCGGCATGGAACGTCGTGAAGACCTGGAAAAGTCACGGAACCAGCGCATGGCAAGGAGTGAACCATGCGTACGGGATTCCCGTCAAGAAAAACCTATCAATTTCAGCGGTTTGCCCGGTAAACCGGAGTCTGGAGTCTAGCTTCTTGCCCTAACCCACTAGAATCCGAATGCGCCAAGGCCGGGATAAAGTGCCGCTTCACCAAGTTCCTCTTCAATCCTCAGCAAGCGGTTGTATTTGGCCGTGCGGTCGGACCGCGAGAGCGAGCCGGTCTTGATCTGACCGCCACCCAACGCAACCGCGAGATCGGCGATGGTGGTGTCCTCGGTTTCACCGGAACGATGGGACATGACGGACGAAAAACCGCCCTGATGTGCCAGTTCGACGGTGTCCATGGTCTCGGTCAGGGTGCCGATCTGGTTGACCTTGACCAGTATCGAGTTGGCTGCGCCCTTATCGAGACCTAGCGCCAGGCGCTCTGAATTGGTGACAAAGAGATCGTCGCCGACCAGTTGGACGCGGCCGCCCATTTCCGCGGTCATGGCGACCCAACCGTCCCAATCGTCTTCTGCCAGACCATCCTCGATCGAGATGATCGGGTAGCTGGTGAGCAGATCGTCATAAAATGCGATCATGCCGGCGGCATCGAGCGTTTGGCCCGCGCCTTCCATGACATAACTGCCGTTCTTGAAGAATTCGGTCGAGGCCGAGTCGAGCGCAAGCGCAACATCATCACCGGGCTTGCGGCCGGTCGCCTCGATCGCTTTCATCAGCAGATCAAGGGCCTCGCGCGTCGTGCTGAGATTGGGCGCGAACCCGCCCTCGTCTCCGACATTGGTTGAAAGCCCTTGATCTGAAAGGGTTTTCTTCAATGCCTGGAAAACTTCGGCACCCGCCCGTAGGCCTTCGGCGAAGGTCGGTGCGCCAACCGGAACAATCATGAACTCCTGCACGTCGAGAGCGTTGTCGGCATGGGCGCCACCATTGAGGACGTTCATCAGGGGGACCGGAAGGCGCCTCGCACCAAGCCCGCCGACATAGCGGTAGAGCGGCACGAGATTGTCTTCAGCGGCGCCACGGGCGACCGCAAGGCTGACGCCCAGAATAGCGTTTGCGCCCAGTCGGCTCTTGTTCTCGGTGCCATCGAGACCAATCAACGCTGCATCGATACCGCGCTGATCGTCGGTTTCCATGCCGCCCAGGGCATCGAAGATTTCGCCATTGACGGCGCGCACTGCATTTTGCACGCCCTTGCCGCCAAAACGCGCGGCGTCGCCATCACGCAGTTCAACGGCTTCATGGGTCCCGGTCGAGGCACCTGATGGGACTGCGGCACGTCCAACCGCGCCGGATTCCAGGATGACATCAACTTCGACGGTCGGGTTGCCCCGGCTATCAAGGATTTCGCGTGCATGAATATCGACAATGGCGGACATGGCCGTGGCCTCTTGCTGGGTTGGCTGTTTGAGCTGCGCCGAGAAGCGGCGTCAGGCGTTGTCTGAGAATTCCTTGGTCAGCGCATCGAGAGCAACGAGCCGGCCCAACAAGGCCGGCATCTGGTCGAGTGGCACCATATTTGGTCCATCAGAGGGAGCGCTTTCGGGATCTTCGTGGGTCTCCATGAAAACCGCGGCAACGCCGACCGCGACGGCGGCGCGTGCCAGAACCGGGACAAATTCCCGCTGACCACCGCTGGAACCGCCCTTGCCGCCCGGTTGCTGGACCGAATGGGTCGCATCGAACACCACCGGAACGCCGCCTGAGGCGAGAATTGGCAGTGCGCGCATATCCGAAACGAGCGTGTTGTAACCAAAGCTCGCGCCGCGTTCGGTCACCAGCACATGGGGGTTGCCGCTTTCGGTCACCTTGGTGACGACATGCTCCATGTCCCAGGGCGCAAGGAACTGGCCCTTCTTGACGTTGACTGCCGCACCGGACTTCGCTGCGGCGACCAGAAGATCGGTCTGGCGGCAGAGATAGGCAGGAATCTGGAGCACATCAACGGCCTGGGCCGCAGGCGCACACTGTTCACGTTCGTGAACATCGGTCAGAACCGGGCATCCCAGGGCCGCTTTGACATCTGCCAGGATCGAAAGCCCCTCGTCCATGCCAATGCCGCGACTGGCAGCCAGACTGGTGCGGTTCGCCTTGTCGAACGAGCTTTTGTAGATAAGGCCCAGGCCCAGATCGTCGCACATGGCGACCAGCCGTTCGGCGGTCCGCAAGGCATGGTCTCTGCTCTCGATGGCGCACGGTCCGGCGATGATCACCAGCGGAAGGTCGTTGCCGACGGTCACCTTGCCCAGGCTGACATGGCGGTGCTTTGTCATCGCGATTCCTCGTCTAGACCAGGCGCGACTGAGCAATCGCGGCCTCGATGAACGAGGCAAACAGGGGATGGGGCGCAAAGGGTTTGGATTTCAGCTCGGGGTGAAACTGAACACCGACAAACCACGGATGATCGGCCAACTCGATGATTTCGGGCAATTCTCCATCGGGAGAAAGCCCGGCAATCGCCATGCCGTGTTCTTCCAGGATCTTGCGATAGTTGATGTTGACCTCGTAGCGATGGCGATGGCGCTCGCTGATGGTCGACGAACCATAGATCGATCC
The DNA here is from genome assembly GCA_018700655.1 of Rhodospirillaceae bacterium. GTDB lineage: Bacteria > Pseudomonadota > Alphaproteobacteria > SP197 > SP197 > SP197. The sequence goes on from JABIUG010000316.1 coordinate 5,016, forward strand.
GACACGGCTGCCAGGCACAAGATCGCAATCGAAAGCGCCAAGGCGCATCGTGCCACCCATATCACCATCAGCGGATCGCTTTTCGAGTGCATTACCACTCGCCCATTCGGTCATCAGGCCGACAATCGAGTCTTCACAGGGGCCAAACTCGGTCGAAGAAGCCCCGGAAATGCCGGCGAGATTGCGGGCCGCCTCGATGACGGCCATCTGCATACCGAAACAGATGCCGAAATAGGGGATCCGGTGCTGACGGGCGAAGGTCACCGCAGAGATCTTGCCTTCTGCGCCACGCTCGCCGAAACCGCCGGGAACGAGAATTCCGTGCACCATCTCGAGATGGGTGACGGCGTCCTCGCTCTCGAAAATCTCGGAATCAATCCATTTGAGGTTGACCCGGACATGGTTTGCGATGCCGCCGTGGGTCAGGGCCTCGGAAAGCGATTTATAGGCATCGGCCAGGCCGGTGTACTTGCCGACAACCGCAATCGTGACGTCGCCATCGGGGCTGCGGATACCTTCGACGATCTGCCGCCAGGTACCCAGATTCGGGCCACTGTGATCGGTAATGCCGAAGGCGGCCATAACTTCGCGGTCAAGGCCGGCGTCATGGTAGGAAATCGGTACCTGATAAATCGTGTCGACGTCGAGAGCAGGAATGACGGCCGATTGGCGGACATTGCAGAACTGCGCGATCTTGCGCAGATCGCTTTCGGGAATTTTGTGCTCGCAACGGCACACCAGAATGTCGGGCTGCAGGCCGATCGAGCGCAATTCCTTGACCGAATGTTGTGTCGGCTTGGTTTTCAGCTCACCGGCGGCTTTCAGGTAGGGC
>JABIUG010000317.1 GCA_018700655.1 Rhodospirillaceae bacterium
CCGACAGTCCTGGCGGCGTAACGAAAGTGATGAGGAACCCGATCAGCAGGACCGGACAGTAGCTTAAATTACCGCCAGACCTGTCCAACCAATGGGGAGTAGCTCAAACTCCGTGGCGTCAACCGTCGTGGCTGTAACCGAGAAGTCGTCTGAGACGATGACCGCGTCACCACTTTGCGCAAGTGTTGTGGAGCTACCGTCTGGACTAAGGACGTTCACAGTACCTGTCGTTCCGTCTGGTGAGATTGTGAGCGAAACCTGCTGGCCATCCTGACTGAAGCTGCTGAATGTATAGGAATTATCGGCGTTCCGGGTCACCGTATATCCCGTATCGATCAGGACCGTCGTGCCGCGAATCCCGATGGTCGATACTGGCGTCGTTACCGTCATGTCGCCGGTCTGAACAATGTCGCCCAAGACCAGGCCCATGAGCCCGCCGGCGAGGTCGAACAAGGCCGACCTATCCTGCCCCGCGGGATCTTATACCAGTTCGTCGATCGTCAGTGCGGATTCCGCACCCAGGCTCAAGATCGTCCGATCGATAAAGGTGAGAACCGCTTCACCGCCAGGGCCAACGTAGACTGTATCTTGCTGGAAAATCGCCGTACCCACCGCCAACGCCACTTCGGTTCCGTCGGAACGGGTCACATAATTTTCGCCGGTGTTCAGGGTGACGTCACCCACGGGCTCGCTCTGTGCCGCCGCGTCGCCGACAGCACCGAGGGTCAGGACCAAAACCAGCAAAGTTCCGAAAATCTGGATTGTTTTCACGTTTCCCTCGAATTTGTCAGCAACCAACCGCAAGCGCCCGGTACCATAATGGTTACACAACCAGTGTAAGCTTACATTCCGGCTCCCAATCAGGGGCTAAAGGCGCGGTGTCTGATCCGATCTCCGAGCGCTAGAGCTAGATCTTCAGCAGTACCGCCCAGAAGCTCGAGAACCGCAGAGGCCGGGACTCCCGAGGGGATCGGCGTTTCGTCCAGCGGCACTGCGTCAGGCGCAATACGCACGATCTCACCTTTGCTGTTGAGGAAGATCAGGTCGAGCGAAAGCAGTGTGTTTCTCATCCAGAAGCTGCGTGGCGCTTCGCGATCAAACAGAAACAGCATGCCTTCGAACCGCCCCATTTCCTCGCGGAACATCAAGCCCTGTGCACGCTGCTGGGGGGTCACCGCCAGTTCAACCTCGAAGCGGTAGGTCTGGCCTTGAGACGTTTCGATGTTTAGATGATCGCGGACAAACTTGATGGTGGCCTCGGCCGGCGCAGCAACCGACCACCAGCAGGCGAACAGGAACACTGCGGGCGCGATGAAACGTTTCGTGAAAGACCATGATGACGCGCAGGTTCCTGTGCGAAAGGGTTTGCGCTGGAATGCGGCATTCATCATTGGTGTTTCCGGTGCCATGGCTATCATTGCGGGCAGCACCTTACCGCAGCTGACAATCCCCGAAAATACATCCGCGCCCCTGCGCAACTTCAAGGCGTTGCTCGCCCTGCAATTCGGTGCAGACGCGATGATTTCGATCCTTGCACTGCTTGCGATCGCTTTCCGCCTTTTCGGCCGCTACCGCTGGATCATTCAGTATGCGCTGATGGTCGTCATCTTCCTTGCGGCCGTGCGGCCCCATCAGTTGACCGACCTTGTCGATGTCGAGAGCAACGAGGCGATCGATACCGAGGAACTGCTCAACGATCTGGTCCAGGTTGTTTATGAGATCATCGAAGGTGCTCCAGGCGAGGGAGGGGCCGGCGAAGATAGCGCCCCGGCGACCACATGAGCGCTGTTTCCGGGTTTCTGCCCCGGCTTGGCCAGGACTTGATCCATAAGAATCCCACCACGGCCCGGGCGTAAGCCTTGCCCGGACCAAACCCGTTGGCATATTCTACCCTGATGGCGCGAGCGCCACATCACGGTCCAGCCACGCAACGATGGAACGATAGGGAGACGCCATGTTTTCGGCGCGGACATTCAGTCTGTTTGCCATTTTGTTCGGCACCTGGCTCTTGTTGTCGGGACACTGGGACCCGCTCCTGGTGACCTCTGGCGCGATATCGAGCCTGCTTGTGGTTGTCATCGCACACCGGATGGATATCACCGACGGTGAAGGGCACCCGATTCAACTGGCCTGGCGCTTCCTGCTCTATATTCCCTGGCTCGCCTGGCAGATTGTCCTTTCGAACCTGACGGTGGCGCGTATCATCCTTTCGCCGCGCATGAAGCTAGATGCCGGTTGCGATTGGGTCGATGCGAGCCAAAAAACGACCGTCGGACTTGTTGCCTACGCCAACTCAATCACACTCACGCCCGGTACGGTCTCTCTGTCGGTGCATCCTGGGAGGATCCACGTTCATGCTTTGTCACGGGCCGGTCTTGAAGAGCTCAAGCGGGGCAATATGGACCGTCGCGTTCGTGCCATCGAGGGTAAGGACTGAATGTTCGACGTAGCCACCCTGCTTCTCGTCATTGCGATGGCTCTGACGTTGGTTCGCGCAGTCCGCGGGCCGACCCCGTATGACCGCATTCTGGCAGTCAATGTGCACGGCACCATGACGGTATTGCTGATCGCCCTGGCCGGTTTCCTGACCGGCCGGCCGGATTTTCTCGATCTTTCGCTGACCTATGCCCTGCTTAACTTCGTCGGGACCCTGGCGGCGCTGAAGTTCTTCAAGTTCGGTCATCTGGGCGAAGAATGATGGAACAGGCAATCGACATCGCAAGCTGGGTCCTGCTGATCAGCGGCAGCTTGATCATGATCATCAGCGCAATCGGCATCATAAGGCTGCCGGATCTTTTCACCCGCCTCCATGGTGCCGGCCTGGCCGATACCGGTGGCGCTTCCCTGCTCCTGCTGGGCATGGCACTGCAGACCGATTTCGATCTGAATACGGTCAAGCTGGGCATGATCGCCATCATCCTTTACCTGACCGCCCCGACAGCCAGCCATGCCGTGGCACATTCGGCCCTGATAGGTGGACTGTCGCCGGAAAATCCGGAGGAGAACCAGAGCACCGATGAAGCCGGTGAACAGGACGGGGAGAAGTCCTGATGGAAAAACTCCACGTCGTTATCCTGTTGATGCTGATGATCTCGCTGGCCCTGACCGTGGTCAGGCTCAGGAGTTTGCTTGCCATTGCAATCCTGTCGGGCGTCTACAGTCTCATCCTGGCAGTGGCATTTACCCTGTTGGACGCAGTCGACGTCGCCTTCACAGAAGCTGCGGTGGGCGCTGGCATCACCCTCACTCTCATGCTTGCGGCACTCTCTCTCACGACCCGAAGCTCCACCAAAGGCAGTGGTTCGGCGGCACAGCGTTCCGTCGCCATAGTGGTGTGTTTGATGACGGGCGCAGCCCTGGCCTATGCCTCTCTGGAAATGCCTGCGGTGGGTGATTTTGCCGCTCCGATCCATGGCCACGTTGCAAACCGCTACATTGCAGAAGGCCCATTAATGACCGGCGTACCGAATATCGTTACCGACATTCTGGCGAGCTACCGGGGTTACGACACCCTGGGCGAAGTCACGGTCATCTTCACTGCGGGAATTGCCGTCATGGCACTGCTCTGGCGTTGGCGGAGCGATGGTAAATGAGTGAACATCTGATCGTCCGCGTCATCGTCAAGCTGCTGGTGCCGTTCATCCTTCTGTTCGCGCTTTATGTGCAAATGCATGGCGATTACGGGCCCGGAGGCGGTTTCCAGGCCGGAGTCATTTTTGCGACCGGTTTTATCGTCTACTCGATCGCCTTTGGCGCACGTCAAACGATACGCGTCCTGCCACTCAGCGTGGTGACCGCGATGGTCTCCCTGGGTGTCGTGCTCTACGCACTTGTCGGTTTCGTCACCGTAGGTGCGGGCGGCAATTTTCTGGATTACGGAGTGCTCGACAGCCATGACCCGGTTCATGGCCAGCACCTTGGCATCCTCCTTATTGAACTGGGCGTCGGCATTTCGGTCGCGGGTGTATTGACGGCGATCTTTTTCACCTTTGCGGAGCGTCGACAGAAATGACGGCCTTCGTCACTCTGCTTTCCGATCACGCCATCCAGTGGGGCGCGATCACCCTGCTGATGATCGGGCTTTACATTGTCCTCACACGCGGGAATCTGATCAAGAAGGTCGTTGGTCTCAACATCTTCCAGACCGCCGTGTTTCTGCTCTATATCTCGATGGGTTACGTTGAAGGGGGTACCGCGCCCATCGTGTTGCTGGGTGCCGAACGTTACTCCAACCCCCTGCCCCATGTGCTGATTCTGACCGCCATTGTCGTCTCGGTCGCCACTACCTCTCTTGCCCTGGCGCTGATCGTGCGCATTCACGAGGGTTATGGATCGATCGAGGAAGACGAAATCCTCGAACGCGACGACGGCTGACCGATGGCTATCCTGCAACATCTGCCGGCGCTTCAAGTGACGGTTCCGCTTCTGGCCGCGCCACTCTGTGCCTTGATGTTTCGCCCCCGTATTGCGTGGTGTTTTGCGATCCTGACCACGTGGGCAACGTTTGCCATTTCCGTCGCAATCATGGACCAGGTGCTCGAACACGGCGTCCTTGTCTATGACATGGGCGGCTGGGCGCCTCCCCTGGGCATCACCTATGTAATCGACCCGCTCAATGCCCTGCTGCTATTGCTGGTGTCGGGGATGGCTGCGATCATCATGCCTGCCGCGCGCCTTGGGATCGGCGTCGAAGTCGTGCCGCGGGCCCAGCGGTTGTTCTTTACCGTGGCCCTGCTGGCACTGACCGGCATGCTTGGCATCGTCATCACCGGCGATGCCTTCAACCTTTATGTCTTCCTGGAGATTTCATCGCTTGCAAGCTACGCGCTGGTGGCGATGGGGACCGACCGGCGGGCGGCCAAGGCCGCTTTCAATTATCTGATTCAGGGCACCATTGGTGCGACCTTCATCCTGATCGGCATAGGCCTGCTCTACATGATGACGGGCACGCTCAACATGGCCGATATGGCCGGCCGCCTGCGGGCCGTCCATGACACCGCACCGATACAGGCGGCGCTTGCCTTCATTCTGGTTGGCGCCGGAATCAAGTTCGCCATGTTCCCGGCCCATGTCTGGATGCCCAACGCCTACACCTATGCGCCCTCGCTGGTTTCGGCCTTCTTTGGCGCGACCGCGACCAAGGTCGGCGCCTATACCCTGATCCGCTTCATCTACAATGTGTTTGGTGCCGAGTTCTCGTTTGAAACGATGTCGATCGGATGGGTGCTTGTGCCGCTCGGTCTTGCCGGAGCCTTTGTCGGGTCGCTCGTCGCCATCTGGCAGGACGACCTCAAACGCATGCTGGCCTATTCCAGCGTCGCACAGGTCGGCTACATCGCTGCCGCAATCGGCTATGGCAATCACGACGGATTGGTCGCTGCCATTGTCCACGTCTTCAATCATGGCCTGATGAAGGGCGCGCTGTTCCTTGTGATGGCCTGCGTCATCCTGCGCCTGGGCAAAGCCGACATGAATAGCTTCCGGGGATTGGGGAAACGCATGCCCATCACCATGGGCTGTTTTGTCGTCGCCGGCCTGTCCATGATCGGCGTCCCGTTCACGGTGGGTTTCATCAGCAAGTGGTATCTCGTCCTGGGCGCCATGGAAGCCGATCTCTGGCCGGTTGCCGTGCTGATCGTGATGAGTTCGTTGCTGTCGATCATCTACATCTGGCGCGTCGTCGAAGTTGCCTATTTCTGTGATCCTCCCGATGACCTCCGGGTCTCGGAAGCGCCCGCCGAGTTGCTGGTGCCGACTGTGTTACTGACGGTGCTGTGTATCGCCTTCGGGGTTGCCACCAAGATCACGGTTGGCGTGGCTTCGCTGGCGGCCAGCCAGATCTGGGTGATGCCGTGAGTATCCTTCCCGAACCCGGCGCGCTCGCTGCCATAGCAATCGCCGTACCGCTGATCGGCGCGGCCGGTCTGATGGCGGCCAGGCGCTGGCCTGATGTTCGCGAAGGCATCAGCCTGGCCAGCGGCGTTATCCTGTTTGCCATCGTGGCACTGCTCGCCGTCGCTCTGGAAGCCGGTGAAACCATCCACATCGTGTTGGCCCGCCCCCTGGGCGGGCTCTCGATCGCACTGACGGTTGAACCTTTGGGCATGCTGTTTGCGCTGGTCGCGAGCAGCCTTTGGATCGTCACGACGGTTTATGCGATTGGCTACATGCACGGCCATCACGAGAAGAACCAGACACGGTTCTACGCCTTTTTCGCCATCTCCATCGCATCGGTCATGGGCATCGCCTTTGCCGGCAACATGCTCACCCTGTTTGTCTTTTACGAGGTCTTGACGATCGCAACGTTCCCGCTCGTCACCCATGCCGGTACGCCGGAGGCACGCCGCGCCGGACGGGTCTATCTGGGAATTCTGCTGGGTACGTCGATCGGCTTCCAGATGACCGCCATCATCGCGACCTATTTCCTGGCTGGCACGCTGGACTTCAAACCCGGCGGCATTCTCGAGGGGCATGTCAGCCACGGCGTCGCCGGAGTTCTTCTCGCCCTTTATGTCTTCGGTGTCGGCAAGGCTGCGCTGATGCCCTTCCATCGCTGGCTGCCTGCTGCCATGGTCGCGCCAACCCCGGTCAGTGCATTGCTCCATGCCGTTGCCGTGGTCAAAGCGGGCGTCTTTATCGTTCTCAAGATCGCCACCTTCATCTTCGGCTTCGACCTGTTGCGCGAATTGCCCATGACCCAGATCCTGCAGTGGGTCGCGGCATTCACCATCATCGCGGCATCACTGGTTGCCATGACCAAGGACAACCTCAAGGCCCGGCTGGCCTATTC
>JABIUG010000318.1 GCA_018700655.1 Rhodospirillaceae bacterium
ATGACGGCATCATGCGCCAGTTCCATGTTGCCGTGAAAATGTCGGCGTCAGGCTTCCCGGATCCGGGCCATGCAGGTGATCTCGACACTGGAACCACCCGCCAGCTTGGCCGACTGGGTGGTGGTCCGCGCCGGTCTTTTGCCTTCGGCGAAGAAGGGGCCAAAGATCGCATTCATGGCATCCATGTCATCAAGGTCCGTCAGGTGAACGTCAACGCGGACGATGTCTTCCATGTCGAGGCCGACCGACGCCAGCAGCCGCCTGATCGTCGTCATCACCAGGCGGGTTTCGTCGGCGATGTCACCGAAGACGGTTTCGCCACCCTCCATATCCGTTGCAACAAGGCCTGACAGGAAGACGTAGTTATCGTCGCGAACCATGGTGCTGAAAGGAGCGGTGTGGATGGGCATCCCTGGGTCGTTGATATGATCCGGCAAATCGGTGCTCCTCGTTGCGGGTTGGGTGACGACAGATGGGCGGCTAGACCTTGGCGGGCTCTATGACATGGCGCTCGCGGCGGAATGGAACGTCAACGGGGTCGACTTCCTCTCCGAGCTCACGGGCGTAGCGGTGTCCCTCATAGACAGCGGTCGCAATGATGCCGGGCGCCTGGCAGTCGCCGATCCGGCGCAAGGTGCGAACCCCTGTGGCGGGCGTCGCCTCAAGTGCCTGCTGGACCGCGTGAAAGAGCCCGTCCTCGGGTGTGCGAGACGTCACCAGGATAACACTGTCGGCCTTATGTTCCGTGTCGTGGCCTCTGACGGAATCATGAAGCGACACCTGGCCGGCTTCCACGGCGAGAAGGGTTGTGTTGGGCATGAGGGTGACGCCTGACTCAAGGAGGCGTTCCTGGTTGGCGCCCTGTTCCAGGGTATTGACCATCCATGCTCCAATGGTTGCCAGGGGGGTCGCAAGGTTTACCTCGTAACCTGTCGTGCTCAGCAATTCGGCGATTACACTGGCCATGTAGTAGTGGTCGTCGTCGAAGATCAGCACCTTGCCACCTGGCGGACGAAGTCCGGCCAGGATGTCGTCTGGTGTCAACACATGTGCGGCGCCAGACCCCGGCACAGGTGATGTGAGATGGCGGCCATAGCCGTCGCGCCGCCAGGTGGCGCCGGTCGCTACGGCGACATGATCGGCGCCCAACTCAAGCACCTGCTCTGCAGAGAGGCGGCTTGCGCGGTAGATCTCGACATTGGTCATTTTCTGAATCTGGCCGACACGATAGTCACGCACGCGCGCCCAGGCCGAGAGACCCGGCAGCGCGCTCTCGCGGGTGACGCGTCCGCCGAGTTTCTCTTCGGCCTCGGCCAGCGTGACCCGGTAGCCCCGCAGGCCGGCGGCACGCGCAGCCTCGAGCCCGGCCGGCCCGGCACCGACGATCAGCACATGCTCGTTTTCATCCCCGGGAGGCAGAGTCTCGGGGTGCCAATCCTTGCGCCATTCTTCACTGAAGGTCGGATTCTGGGTGCAGCGTGCCGGGGCGGTCATCTGGGTCCAGCCGACACAGACATTGCAGCCGATGCATTCGCGGATGTCGTCGATGCGGCCCTCTTCGACCTTCCTGGGAAGGAAAGGATCGGCGATCGACGGGCGGGCCGCGCCGATCAGGTCGACGATGCCGCGTTTGATTGCCGAGACCATGGCGTCAGGCGAAGTGTAGCGCCCGACCGTGGAGACCGGTTTGGTCGTCACCTGCTTCACAAAGGTGACGTACTCTTCCTGATAGCCCTCCGGTGCAAAGCGGGAGGTCTTGGAATCGTTGTCCCAGTCGGAGACGTTCACGTCCCACAGATCAGGCAATTCGGCCAGCATCTCGACGGCTTCGCGGCCCTCCGCGTGCCACTCAAGCCCGTCCGGCCCCATCATCTCATCGACGGCGAAGCGCACCGTAACGGCAATGTCGCCACCGACAGCGTCTTTTGCCTCCTCAAGCAGTTCGCGAAACAGGCGCAAACGGTTTTCGAGGCTGCCGCCGTATTCGTCTGTGCGCTGGTTATGGCGTTTGGCGAGAAAATGGCTGGGAACGGTACCATCGTGCCCGGCGTAGACGATCACCATGTCGAAGCCGATATCGCGCGCGCGGATCGCGGCCTGCCGGTGAGCCCGGCGGTAGTCCCGGATGTCCTGCTTGTCCATCGCACGCGCCTGGATCGGCGCGAGGCTCCAGTTCATCGGCCGGTGCATCGGACCGATCGGAATCTCCCGGCTGTAGAGGTTGGGCGTGTCATGGCCGTTGTGGACCAGTTCGATGCCGGCAAGGCTGCCGTGTTTGTGGACCTCCTCGCACATGCGGCCGAGATAGATCTCGTCGCCTCCATCCCACATGTTGGTCTCGGCATAGGGGGAGGCATCGCCGCTGGCGTAGAAGTCGCATTGCTCGGTGCAGACGATGCCCCAGCCGCCTTCGGCTTTCATGCCGCGCATCCCGACCATGGCGTTGGGATAGATCCTGCCCATCCCGTTGCAGTGGGGCACCTGATAGAATCGGTTGGGTGCGGTGACAGGACCGATCTTGAGCGGCTCGAACAGGATGTCGTAGCGGGGATCGCGGGTCACGGGTTGTCCTTCCAGGTACTGTTCGGGGATCGAATTGGCGGGGGAGGTCAGGCCGGACGCTGGCCGCGCAGATGGGTGGGGCAGTGTTCGCCGGATTCAAGCACCGGGACCATGGCTTCCCAAACATCGACCATAAACTGCGTGATGTCTTTGCCGTGTTTGTCCTCCAGCTCTTTGCGGGCCTCACCGGTCATGAATGCCAGTTCACGCCGGCCAAGCTCGGTGTACCAGGGGTTGCGGCTGACCAGGCTGACATGACCGAACCCCGCACCCTCCAGGGCGGCCTCGTAGCGGGTTGGTGATGCCATTGCGAAATCGAGGTCTTCCAGCTTGATGTAAAGCGCCATCTCGGGGCTGGGCGGGCCGTCATGGGAGATCAGCCAGTCCGAGGCGGCGAACCAGCCGCCCGGTTTCAGGACACGGAAGACGTCGGCGGCCAGTGCGTCCTTGTCGGGAATGTGGATGATGGCATCCTTGGAAAAGACCACGTCGAAGCATTGGTCGGGAAAATCGAGCGGGCCGGGCTCGATCAGACGGATGGTGATCTGATCAGCGCAACCGGCATCGGCGGCGCGCTGACGCGCCAGTTCACAGACCGGCGCTTCGACATCGATCCCGGTGACGTGCGCGGCGCCATGATCGCGCACGAGCGCAGTCGCGATCGCGCCTGAGCCACACCCGATATCGAGGATACGTGCGCCCTCGATGTCCAGGCCATCAACAATCCTGGCAACCTCGTCGGGCCCACCCGGCGACAGGAAACCTTCGCCCCAGACGTCCTCGAGAAAGGCGGTGTAGCCGTCATGATAGTGGTCGTCTTCCAAGGTCTTCTCCCACACTGTCGAGCCGGAATGATCATCGCGCCTGGGTCACCCCTGGGCAACGTCACAAAGCGGTTGCGGCATCAGGTTTTTAAGCACCGGCGCTAGGAAGCGCCCTTCAGGTGAGCGGCGATCTCCTGCGCTGCCCTGATACCGGTTCTGTAGGCGCCGTCACAGGTGCCCTGCTTTCCAACACTGGTGGCTTCGCCGGCAAAAAACAGACGATCGTCGATGGATCGCGCTAGGACGTCGCGCTGGTAAGCCTGGCCGGGCAGGGCACAGGCCCATGAGCCGCGTGTCCATGGTTCGGTGCTCCAGGCCGTCGTGATCGAGCGGATTACGTGTTTGCGGATGTCGTTGCCGAAGATCTCGGCGATCCGGTCGACCGCAAAGTCGTGGCAGGCCTGGGGCCCCTGCTTTTCGAGCCAGATGCCGTGACGTCCGCCGGTGAAGACCGACACCGAATTGAAGCCCATGCCATTGACGTCGACCTTTGCGGATTCTGCGTCATCGCTCCAGACCGTGTGGTGACCGCGACCGTCTGCGCCGAATACGTCGGTGTAGAAGGCAATGCCCATCTTGTTTTCGGTACCCATGGGCAGGCCCAGGATGGCCTCCAGCTTCCAATCGGGAAGCAGTGGCGCAAAGTTCAACTCGCCTGAGGCCAGCATTCCCGTCGATACGGTAACCAGCGCCAGGCTGGCCCTGATGGTACCTTTCGGGGTCTCCACGGCGACGCCGGGCCCCGACCAGTCGATGCATTCGGCCCGCGCATTCAGGGTTACCTCGACATCAGCGCCCCAGGCAGCGACGAGGTTGCCGTAGCCGTGTGGTACCGGATAGCCGAGTGCGCCGCCCGAGCTTGTGTTGTCGGCGCACGAGACCCCGTCGACATCGACGCCCCAGCCCGTTGCGATGCTCTCCAGAAATGGCGGCGCGCAGGGGCTCTCAAGATCGATCACGTCGCCGATCGACGGTTCAGGTTCGGAGCCCGCGGCAGCTGCGATCGCCGCGTAACTGTCGACGTAGTAACGCCGGCAGGCAGCGTGTTCCTCGCCGGTCAGTCGCGTGCCGTTGCGGATGAAGCGGTGGTCATCGGAGTTGTTGTAGGCGTCCCAGGTTGCCCGCCCCAGCGCGATCCCCAGACGGTTCGCGATCTCTGCGAAGGGGTTGGCGTCACCGTCGGTCAGCCAGGCACAGCCCAGATCGAACCAGACGCCCGGGACGATCTCCTCCGAATAGGCCCGCCCGCCGATGCGGTGCGATGCCTCGATCACTGTGGATCGAAGACCGAGTCTTGCCAATTCCTTGGCCGCCGACAAACCTGCAGAACCCGCACCAATGATGATGACGTCTGTTTCCGAATGCATGATGCGTCTTCCGATCCCCGTAACCGTCAATTGCCGGCTTGCGCTACCGTGTCTGCGCTCATTCTGTCATGCCGCAATGCCCTGACAAAGGCTCTGGCATCAGCCGCCTGCTCAAACGCTCAAAAGGGCATGCCATCCTCCAGCCCGGTCACAAAGTCATAGAGGTGTGCGCCCTGCATCGAACGAAGGTGACGTTTGAACGGCAGCCGAGCGTTGCCACAATTTGGACACAATTGCTGCCCATGGCGAACCCACTAGGGGCGCAAACCATCAGGGCTATTCGAGGTGAACGGGGGCAATCCGGATCATGGCGGCATGACCGGATAGCGTTTGCGCAGAGAGCGAACCAACAGAATCCTGCCGGCGAGATTTCTTAGACGTTTCGATCGCTCGGGATTGTTGGCGCTGACCGTCGCGTCCGCATTGCGCTGCCGCGACGGCAAGACCTGCGCAGATCGTTGCACAGTCCAGCGCACCAACAGTGCGAAGGGCCGGTCGCGGCCTGTCCGCTTGTGGACGACACTATCTCTTTCCGACAGTTCCGCACGGTTCCCGTTCGACTGGAAGGCCGCTCTGATTTCAAGGTTGAGCGGAGACATCAATGGCCATCACGACGGTTGGACTGGGCAGCTACACTGCTGCGTTGCCGGACGGCGAACTGCCTGTCACCAATTTCTTGGACGAACCCATCAGCCCTCTGGTGACGGCCAATGTGACCGGGGCGGTGCCGACCAACGACTGGTCGTCCTCGCTGTCCTTTCCGTTCTTCGGTGACACGTTCTCCTCGGTGATGTTTGCCAATCCCCTGGCGCTGAAGGCAGAGAGCACCGGCCTGGAGATCGGACACAGCGACAGCCCGCGTTTCATCGACGGGGGCCTTTCGGATCCGGCTCACGAAGGGGTGAAGTACGAGTTCACCTATGCGCCCGACCTCGAGGTCGGGCTGTCCGGCCTGGCGGCGTCCGACGCCAGGCTCGACGGCTACGGCGACTGGACCGCCCAGGCCCGATGGGACGATGGCGACAAGGCACTGCGCGACCTTTGGAAACGGCCTGCCGTTCGTCTATTTCGAGCGCCAGGGTGACGCCGACGCCGTCATCACGTTCCCTGAGAAAAACGAAAGCGGCGTTGGCCGCCCCGTTGACCCGCTCGTCTATACGATCGACGACCTGACCGGCACCTACAACAGCGGCAGCACGGAATTCGTGCTGTCGGTAGATGCCGGGACGAGCATCGCCAACGGCCCGCAGATGCGGGTTTCCTATGATTTCGACGGTGACGGCAGCTTCGATCGGGTCGAGACGTTCGCCTACTTCCCCGCCGATTCGGCGAACGGCTCGGAAGGCTACACCCACCTCCAGGGCCTCGATAGCGAACGGGGTGATTTCGATAACTTCGCAGGTGGCAGTATCCGGGTC
>JABIUG010000034.1 GCA_018700655.1 Rhodospirillaceae bacterium
CCATGACGGCGGGTTCATGGCGTCTGGATAAAGCTGTGCTCTGCGCCGCTCAGAACCAGGCAGGTGAGCACACCGCTGGCAAAGGCCCCGGTGTCGATGCCGATCCTGTTGGGACGCACCATGGGTTGAGGCTGTATCGTGTGGCCGTGGACAATGACCTTGCCGAATTCGCTGCGCGAATCGAGGAATTCATCGCGGATCCACATCAGATCGTTGGGATCCTGCTGGTGCAGCGGCTGCCCGGGTTTGACCCCCGCATGGGCGAAGAAAAAGCCGCCCTCCTGATGATAAAGCGTCAGGCTCTCAAGGAACGCGATGTGCTCCTGGGGCAGTTTCTCACGCAGCTGCGCCTGGATGTGATCCATGCGGTCGACCCCATCAGGCGGCGCACCGAAAACATCAACACCATAGGAATAGAGCGTCGCGTCGCCACCAAACCCCATCCAGGAACGCCCGATCCCGGTCTCATCGAGAAAGCGCAGCATGGCGTCCTCGTGATTGCCTTTCAGGAAGACGCGCTCGAGATCGTCACCACCCTGGGCTAGCAGGTGCTCGATCACCTGGCGCGATTCCAAGCCCCGATCGACATAGTCACCCAGATAAACCAGAACCTTGCGTGTTTCGCTGCGTCCGGCGGCATCGGCACAAATCTTGTCATGCAGCCGCTCGAGCAGTTCGACGCGGCCGTGAATGTCGCCCACCGAATAGACCACGGTGTCATCACCGATATGGCGCTCCGAAAGCGGCACGACCTGCTCTTTCTCTTTCGATCCGAATAGACGGCGAAACATGGTTTAGGGCCCTTGTCAGCAAACGTGTTCTGCCAGAAACCCTACATAGAGCAAATTGGCGCCATCCAAAACGTCCCGCGATGCGGTAGAAGCCTCGAGCGGAGCTTCAGCCCTGTGATGACGGGCCGATTTAGCGCGGTTCCCGTCGTTTCAGGCTGGAAAGGCTTGACGAGAGTTACTGAATGGGCAATTCGCTCTGCATTCAACAGAGGCTAATCATGCAGCCAACAGATCGTGTTTTTGTTGCGGGTCATCGCGGCATGGTGGGTTCCGCCATTGTGCGCCGATTGGAAAACGCTGGTTTCAGCGATGTCGTCGTCGCAGGGCGCGACGTCGCCGACCTGACAGACCATGTTGCGGTCGATCGCCTGCTCGCCGAGATGCAGCCAAATGTGGTGGTTCTGGCTGCAGCGAAAGTCGGCGGAATCCTAGCCAACGACAGCTATCCGGCCGACTTCATCCGCGACAACCTGCAGATTCAGACCAACGTGATCGACGGGGCCTGGCGTCACGGCGCGAAAAAGCTCCTGTTTCTTGGTTCGTCCTGCATCTATCCGCGCGAGGCAGATCAGCCGATCCATGAGGACAGCCTGCTCACGGGCCCGCTGGAGCCGACCAACCAGTGGTATGCCATCGCCAAGATAGCCGGCATCAAGATGTGTCAGGCCTATCGGCGGCAATACGGCTTTGATGCCATCTGTGTACAGCCGACCAATGTCTATGGCCCCGGCGACAACTACGATCTGGCGAGCTCCCACGTCGTGGCGGCCCTGATCCGCAAGTTCCACGAGGCCAAGATCAACGGCGATGCCGATGTGACGGTCTGGGGTACCGGATCACCAAGGCGCGAGTTCATCCATGTCGACGACCTGGCCAATGCCTGTACCTTTTTGCTGGATGGCTACAGTGGCGAGGACAACGTCAACATCGGCACAGGCCAGGAAGTGACCATTGCGGAATTTGCGGCGATTGTGTCGCAGGTGGTGGGCTTTGAAGGCGGGATCGTTTACGACACCAGCAAACCGGACGGCACGCCGCGCAAGCTGATCGACAGCAGCAGGTTGGCAGGGCTGGGCTGGGCTGCCGGAATCGGACTGGAAGACGGCCTCGGGCAGGCCTATCAGTGGTTTCTCGACAATGTAGCTGGCAAGGCATGATGCAACAGGAAGTCAAACGCGCGCTGGTCACCGGCACGACCGGACAGGACGGCAGCTACCTCGTGGAGCTGCTGCTGGCGAAGGGTTATGAGGTTCACGGCATCATTCGCCGTGCCAGCCTCTTCAATACCGAGCGGATCGACCATCTCTATCACGACCCCCATGAACAAGGAGCGCGGTTCTTCGGCCATTACGGCGACATGACCGACGGTTCGGTCCTGGCACGCCTGATCGAGGAAATCGCACCCCATGAGGTATACAACCTCGCGGCCCAGAGCCATGTCCGCGTTTCGTTCGATCTGCCTGAATACACGGCCGACACGGTTGCGATGGGTGCCCTGCGACTGCTCGATGCAATACGCGATCATGTCCAGCGCACCGGTCGCGAGGTCCGCTTCTACCAGGCCGGCTCCTCGGAGATGTTCGGTGCAGCGCCACCGCCCCAAAGCGAAGCGACCCCTTTCCATCCGCGCAGCCCCTATGCCGTCGCCAAGGTTGCGGCGCATTGGTTCGGCGTGAACTACCGGGAATCCTATGGTCTGTTCGTGTGCAACGGCATCCTCTTCAACCACGAGAGCCCGCGCCGCGGCGAAACCTTCGTCACGCGCAAGATCACCCGGGCCTTGGGCAGAATTGCCGAAGGCCTGCAGGACAAACTCTTCCTGGGCAATCTCGACTCCAAACGCGACTGGGGTTTCGCGGGCGATTATGTCGAGGCCATGTGGCTGATGCTGCAACAGGAAACACCCGATGACTATGTCGTTGCGACCGGTGAGAGTTACAGCGTACGCGAGTTTCTCGAAGAGGCCTTTGGTCATGCCGGTCTCGACTGGCAGGCCCATGTCGAATTCGATTCGCGCTATCTTCGGCCGGCCGAAGTCGACCATCTGGAAGGCGACGCCTCCAAGGCCGAGCGTCTACTGGGCTGGAAACCGCCGACATCGTTCAAGAAGCTGGTCGCCATGATGGTCGACCATGATCGCGAAATGGCCAAACGTGAACGCACTCTGGTCGTGGCTGGCCATGCCGCACCCCACAGCGGCGGCCACGACTAAAATTCTCAAGGAGCACGTCATGCCAGAGCGGATGGAAGATTGGATTGCCGTGGCGGAAGTCGCCAATGCCTACTACCTGGCCATGTTTGAAGGCCAGGGGGATGAGCTGCGCCAGCTGTTTGACCCGCGCGCACCGGTCGTCGGGGTTGCCAACGGCAACTTCCTTTCGATGTCACTCGATACCTTCGTTGAACGTTCCGAAGCTTCAATCGGACAGCACGGCAAAGCCGAGGGCCGAATCGAGAGCCTCTCGATCATCGGCGACACTGCGCAGGTCACCGTCGGCGGCCGCTATCGCAAGCTATGGTTCACCGACCAACTCGCAATGGTCCGCGGCGAGGATGGCTGGGTCATCCAGACCAAGATTTTCTTTGCCGATGGCGAGGCCTCCGAAAGGCGTGGCGGACAGGGCCAGACCGGTTCGAGCGGTGAAGATGCAGCGGTTATCCAGGCAGGTAATGCCTATTACCGCACCATGGTCGAGGGCGATGAAGAAGGCTTGCGCGCGCTGTTTGCCTCAGACGCGCCGATCGTGGGAACGGTCGATGGCGAGTTCATCTGGGATTCCCTCGATGCGTTCGTGGTCGAAGCCAAGGACTCCGTCGGCAAGCACGGTGAGATCGAGGGTCGCATCGACGCCTTGCAGGTCATCGGCGACACCGCGCTGGTGACGGTAGGCGGGCGCTACCTGGAGATGTGGTTCACCGACCAGCTCGCCATGGTGCGTGGAGACGACGGCTGGAGAATCCACGGCAAGACCTTCCACGCGGTGTCGACTACCTGAACTGACCGGCCCCAAAACCCAAAACGATTACCCGCATCCGGTACCGTTCAGAGGTAACCGCCGTCCCTGAGGTAGGCGATCACCTGATCGGCCAGATCATCGGCGGCATGATCAGCGGTCTTGAGGACAATTTCAGCGTTCACGGGCGGCTCATAATCGGAATCGATGCCCGTGAAGTTCTTGAGCTCGCCGGCTCTGGCCTTCTTGTAGAGACCCTTGGGGTCGCGCTGTTCGCACAGCTCCAGCGGCGTATCGACGAAGACCTCGACAAACTCGTCGGCTTCAACCATCTCACGAGCCATCCGACGTTCGTCGCGGAAGGGCGAGATGAACGAGACGATCACGATCAGTCCGGAATCGACGAAAAGCCTGGAAACCTCTGCAACACGACGGATGTTCTCGACCCGGTCGCCATCGGTGAACCCGAGATCCTTGTTGAGGCCGTGGCGCACATTGTCGCCGTCGAGCAGATAACTGTGTCGGCCCATGGCCGCGAGTTTCTTCTCGAGCTGGTTGGCGGCGGTCGACTTGCCTGATCCCGAAAGCCCGGTGAACCAGAGGATGCAGGGCTTCTGGCCCTTCTGCTGGGCACGCAGGTCCTTGCCGACCTCCATGTCGTGCCAGGTCAGGTTGGTCGCCCGGCGCAGGCCGAAGTCGATCATGCCGGCACCGACCGTGCCGTTGGTGAAACGGTCAATCAGCACGAAGCTGCCGGTCTCGTGGACCTTCTGGTAGGGATCAAAGGAAATCGCCTGATCGAGCGCAAAGTTGCAATAGGCAACCTCGTTGAGCTCCATCGTCTTTCCGGCTACATGCTCCATGGTATTGACGTTGATCTTGTAACGCAGATCCGTGATCTGGGCGGTCGTTGTCTTGGTTCCGGTCTTGAGCAGGTACTGACGTTCGGGCAGCAGGGGTTCATCGTGCATCCACAACAGATGGCCGGCGAACTGGTCGGTGCTCTCGGGCGCGTCGTCTGCAGCAGCAAGAATATCGCCGCGACTGACGTCGATCTCGTCGGCGAGCACAACCGTGACGGCCTGCCCGGCGATCGCGACATCGAGATCACCGTCCATCGTGACAATGCGTGTCACCATGGATTGGCATTCCGACGGGCAGGCCATGACCATGTCGCCGGGCCGCAACGTGCCCGAGGCGATGCTTCCTGAAAACCCGCGGAAATCGAGATTGGGCCGGTTGACCCATTGCACCGGCATCCGGAACGGACGCTCGGTGATGTCGGTTGAAACATCGACGGTCTCGAGCACATCGAGCAGGGTCGGGCCCTGATACCAGGGCATCTTTTCACTCGGATCAAAGACATTATCGCCGGTCAGCGCCGAGACCGGGATACATTGAAAGTCGTCGATCCCCAGTCCGTGGGCGAAGCCGCGATAGGCCCCGGCGATGGTCTCGAACGTGCTGGCATCCCAGCCGACCAGGTCCATCTTGTTGACCGCCAGAATGACATGACGAATGCCGAGCAGGCTGACGATGAAGCTGTGACGCCGGGTCTGGGTCAGGATGCCCTTGCGCGCATCGACCAGGATGACGGCAAGCTCGACGGTCGAAGCGCCCGTCGCCATGTTCCGGGTGTATTGCTCGTGGCCGGGCGTGTCAGCGACGATGAACTTGCGTTTGTCGGTCGAGAAGAACCGGTAGGCGACATCAATCGTGATGCCCTGCTCACGCTCGGCTTGCAGGCCATCGACCAGCAGCGCGAGATCAATTTCTCCGCCCTGGGTGCCGACTTTCTTGGAATCAACTTCGATCGCTGCGAGCTGGTCTTCGAAGATCAGCTTGGAATCATAAAGCAGGCGGCCGATCAGGGTCGATTTGCCGTCATCGACGCTGCCACAGGTGATGAAGCGCAGCAGATCCTTCTCTTCCTGCGACTTCAGGTAGGCGTGGATGTCTTCGGCGATGAGATCCGATTGGTGGGCCATCAGAAATAACCCTCCTGTTTTTTCTTCTCCATCGAACCCGAGGAATCGTGGTCGATCATGCGACCCTGGCGCTCGGAGGTCTTGGTCAGAAGCATCTCCTGGATGATCGCAGGCAGGGTGTCGGCTTCCGACTCGACCGCACCGGTAAGCGGATAACAGCCCAGTGTGCGGAAGCGCACCATCTTCATTTCGGGCTCTTCACCCTCTTCCAGCAGCATACGTTCGTCGACCCGCATGATCAGCCCGCCGTCGCGTTCGACCACCGGTCGGGGTGCTGCGAAATAAAGCGGCACGATCGGAATGCCTTCAAGATAGATGTATTGCCAGATATCGAGCTCGGTCCAGTTCGATAGCGGGAAAACACGGATCGACTCACCCTTGTGGACCCTGGTGTTGAACAGACGCCATAGTTCCGGGCGTTGGTTCTTGGGATCCCAGCGGTGGTTTTTGGTTCGGAACGAAAAGACCCGCTCCTTGGCGCGGGACTTTTCCTCGTCGCGCCTTGCGCCACCGAAGGCCGCATCAAAACCATACTTGTCGAGCGCCTGCTTGAGCCCCTGGGTCTTCATCACATCGGTGTGGAGCGCCGAACCGTGGGTGAACGGACCGATCCCCTGTTCGACCCCTTCCTGATTGACATGAACAATCAGGTCCATGCCTATGTCTTCGGCCATCTTGTCCCGGAAGGTGTACATCTCCGGGAACTTCCAGGTCGTGTCGACATGCATCAGCGGAAACGGCGGCGCGGAAGGATAAAACGCCTTCTTGGCCAGATGCAGCATGACGGAAGAATCCTTGCCGATCGAATAGAGCATGACCGGATTTGCAAATTCCGATGCCACCTCACGCATAATGTGGATCGATTCCGCTTCAAGCTGGCGCAGATGGGTGAGGCGAGTACCAGACGTCATCACGGGCTCGACCTCGGGCGAAGGGGATTGGAAATTATGGACCATGGCACCTAAGGGACGGTGAGGCGGGGATATTTGGGGCTATTTAACAGACCGGAGAGACTAGGGCCAGTTGGTCCGGCAGTGTCAGACCAAATCGGCGTTGAGGTAAATTGGGTCGAAGCTTAGCCTCTGTGAATGAGAAATCCGTTCCGTTATTTCAACAGTTCCCCCGATATCATCCGCCTGACGGTGATGATGTACATCCGCTACCCGCTGTCGCTACGGCAGGTCGAAGATCTACTGTCCGAACGCGGGATCGACATTTGCGATGAGACGGTGCGTTTCTGGTGGAACCGGTTTGGTCCAATCTTCGCGGCTGAGATCAGGAAGAAGCGAGCAGCGAACTTGCGGACCTGGCCGCAATGGCGTTGGCATCTGGACGAGGTCTTCGTAAAGATCAACGGTCAGACACACTTTCTCTGGCGGGCGGTGGATCATGA
>JABIUG010000035.1 GCA_018700655.1 Rhodospirillaceae bacterium
ATCTTCTCGCCCTGCGACAGACGCACTTCGGCCGCCCGAAAAAACCCAATAATCTGCTCGGGTGTATATCTCTTCCGGCTCATCTCTTAATCCTCCTCTGGAGTTCAGATTAGCCGGACTCTCTCATTCTGCCTGGACCAGCTTTAGGAGAGCAGGTCAGTGATCGACGAGCTGGTCTATGATCCCGGTTCGTCGGCCAATACGGCCTCGTTCTCGCTTGTCCAGTGCCTTTTTGTCATGGTCTCGGGCGATGTCGCCGCCACCGGCGATATGACGATCGAGACACCGGTTTCGACGATCGGTATTCGTGGCACGTCGGTTGCGATCGAAGCCGCGACGGAAGGCCTCAGGAACCTCATCACCCTGTTGCAGGATCCCGACGGCAATGTCGGGATCATCGAGGTCGCGACGGCAGTGGCAAGTGTCATTCTCGATACGCTCGGCGCAAGTACATCGGTGACCACCGCGGATCAGCCCCCCAGCGCGGTCGAAATTCTGAGTTCCGAACATATCGAAACCCTCTACAGCACGGCCCTGGCGACCATGCGGACCATCGGTACGGATGGCCGCCCGGTCGGTAGCGGCGCCGATGACGATGACACCCTGGTGGCCTTCAGCACCGGCACGACCAACGGTGACGTCATGCTCGGTGGTGCCGGTTCCGACACCCTCGTCGATGGCGATGGTGCTGATACCTTCACCGGTGGTGCCGGTTCGGATCTCTTTGTCTTTGATGATGCCGCTTCACTCTATGACGTCGCAGCCAATACGGCCTTTGAAGATGAGACAGGCCCCGCACTCAACGAGATCACGGATTTTGCCTCGGGAGCCGACACGCTGGCCTGCGTGGCGTCGGCCTTCGGTGGCATGGCTTTGGGTAGCCTGACGAATGGCATCAGCTTCTCGGTCATCAACGACAGTTATGACGGAACCAATGCAGGCGTGAACCTCAACCACGGCCTGGGCACTTCCAGCTTTGTCTATTCCAAGGAAGATGGTGTGCTGTTCTGTGACGACAACGGTGCGGGCGCCGGTTATCAGGCGGTTGCCGATGTTGGTCAGCCCGGAGCAAACGACATCGAGATCGTCTCTGCGGCCTGAACCGATCGGGCGCTAGTAGTTCCGCCGGCGTTCGGCACCGCTGTAGAGAATATCCGAGAGGATCGCGTTGACCTGATCGCGACGGGCGACATCGGCCTTGTGCATGTCACCTTTGGCACGCGGCAGAAGGGTCATGGTTGAATCCGCCGTCGCACCATGTGCGTGTTGAGCGAAGCCCCGGGCCTTGGTCTGGTGCACCTCAACGGGGATGAAACTTTGCACGGCATAACCGATACGACGGTCGTCCGACCGATTCGGCTGGGAACCGTGGATCGTGCGCATGTGGTGGAATGAGACTTCACCGGGTTCCAGAATCAGATCGACCGCACAATCGACATCGACGTCATCAATTTCCTGGCCGCGGGTGAGCAGGTTGTTGTCGCGAAAACGGTCATGGTGCGGGCGTATCCCGCCCGTGTGTGAACCGGGAATCATGCTCATGCAGCCGTTGTTGCGGTTTGAATGGGTCAGCGCGATCCAGGCCGTGACACCGTTATCGGGCTCAAGGCCCATATAAGTGCCATCCTGATGCCAGCTGATGAAGCCGTCGTGTTGCGGTTCCTTGATGAAGAGAACGCTGTTGGAAACCAGAAAGTCTGGCCCGATCAGGTCTTGAGCCACATCAAGAATGACAGGGTGATGGGTCAGGGCATCGAGGAACGAAAAAACCAGATGGCCGTTGTTCCTGTTCGTCGCAGCCAGGCTTCCCGGCCATCGTGCCTCGGCCGCTTCAAGACGCTCACGATAGTGGCGCGCCTCATCACCCGTGAGCACGGGAACAGGCGAGAGAAAGCCGTTGCGTCGAAAATCGCTGATCTGTTCGTCGGTCAGGACCCGGGGCATCGCCTCATCACTCGTTGCCCTCGAAGGTGATGACTTTCCCAGGGTTCATGAGGTTGGCGGGATCAAGCGCCTGCTTCATCACCAGCATCAGGTCGCGTTCCACATCAGATTTGTAGAGCGCCATCTGGCGCATGCGCAGGCGCCCGACACCATGTTCGGCACTGAACGATCCGCCCATCGAAACAGCCAGTGATTCCACAGCGTCGTTGACCTCATGTTCCCGGCCAAGCAGGGCATCAATCTGGTCGCGGCTGGCGGCACACTGGTTGAAGTGGATGTTGCCGTCGCCCAGGTGCCCAAAGGCAATGACCAGGGATTCGGGCACCAGTTCGTTGACCCGGCGGGTCGCCTGATCGAGGAAATCAGCGACGCGCGAGACCGGAACGGCGACATCGTGTTTCAGTCCGCCGCCCATGTGAACCTGCGCCTCGGGCATATCCTCACGAATTTGCCACAAGCTCCGTGCCTGGGTTTCGGATTCGGCGATCACGGCATCTTCGATCAGGCCTTCTTCCATGGCAGCGGCCAGAATGTCCTCGATCGCCAGGCGCAGGCCGTCGCCTTCCTGACCGGAGGTCGCTTCCATCAGCACGCAGGCGGCGTGATCGCCCGAAAGCGGTGAGACATTGTGCGGCAGGTTCTCGAAGGCAAGGGACAGCGCGTCGGCGACCATGTACTCGAACCCGGTCACCTGGCCGCCGGTTCCTGCTTGTGCCCGGTTCAGAACGTCGACTGCGGCATGGGCATGAGGCACACCAAACCAGGCAGTCACGGTCTGGCGCGGCCGGGGCCACAGCTTCAGCACTGCGGCGGTGATTATACCCAGAGTGCCTTCGCTCCCCAGGAATAGCTGCTTTAGATCATAGCCGGTGTTGTCCTTGCGCAAGCCACGTAACCCGTTCCAGATCCGGCCATCGGCCAGCACGACTTCCAGTCCAAGAACATGCTCGCGCGCGTTGCCGTAGCGCAAAACGTTGGTTCCGCCGGCATTGGTCGAAAGATTGCCGCCGATCCTGCAACTGCCCTCGGCGGCAAGACTGAGCGGATAAAGCCTGTTGGCTTGTTCGGCAGCGGCCTGAACATCAGCCAGAATGCAGCCTGCCTCGACCGTCATCGTGTTGTTGACGGCATCGACATCCCGCACGGCATGCATGCGGTTGAGGCTGAGGACGATATCCCCGGCGCCTTCGCGCGGGCCGCTTCCGCCAACCAGGCTGGTGTTGCCCGATTGCGGCACAAGAGCCAAACCGGCACCGGCGCAGATGCCCACGATCTGGGAAACCTCATCGGTTGTTGCTGGGCGCAGGACGATCGGTGTTTCGCCCGGCCATTTGCGACGCCAGTCCTCGACATAGGCCTGGGTGTCGGTTGCACCTTCAAGCCAGCCCTGAGTGCCGACAACGGCCTTCAGGCGTGCAATTGCTGTTTCCATAGTCTTGCCGTTCGAATCCATGGCGTGATGGTAGCGTCGAACCTGGTTTCAGTCTCAGGCGTTTTTGCCCCAGGCAATGAAGGAGGGATTCTCGAAACCCGGCTTGCCATAGGTCATTTCCGAGCCATCGACCGTGCGCACGCTGCCACCGGCTGCCCGCAGCACACCGTGGCCTGCGGCAATGTCCCATTCCATCGTGCGGCCAAAGCGCGGGTAAACATCGGCTTCGCCTGCGGCAACAAGGCAGAATTTCAGTGAGCTGCCCCCGACGCGTTCACCGGCCACGGTCAGACCCTTGAGAAATGCGTCCGTCTCGCTGTCGCGATGAGACCGGCTGACGGCTGCCGTGACGCCTTCATCAGGCTGCGTGCGTGCTCTGATCGGCTCGAGTTCACCCCCGTCCATGCGACGATATGCCTGATGTCCATCGCTGGCATAAAGCAGGCCCATGGCCGGCGCGCCGACCACGGCCAGGGTCGGAACACCACCGTCGATCAGGCCGATGTTGACGGTGAACTCGCCATTCTTGCTGAGGAACTCTTTGGTCCCGTCCAGCGGATCGACCAGCCAGAAACGTTCGCCCACGCTGGTCGGCGCCAGACCCTGGGAGCTTTGTTCCTCGGCGACCACCGGAATTTCCGGGGCGAGCCGCGCCAGATGCCCCAGTATGGCCCGCTCTGCGGCTTCATCGGCTTCGGTGACCGGCGAACGGTCATCCTTTTCGCGCGCATCGGCCTTGCCGTAGAGCGCCATGATGATGGCGCCGGCCTCGTCTGTTGCCGCGATCAGCGCGGTCATGAGATCCGTGTTGTTGTCGGCCATAAAGCGCCCCTGTG
Organism: Rhodospirillaceae bacterium; assembly: GCA_018700655.1. GTDB lineage: Bacteria > Pseudomonadota > Alphaproteobacteria > SP197 > SP197 > SP197. Next base: position 4,213 of record JABIUG010000035.1, read on the forward strand.
TGTCTGGGGCCGTGATAGCCGTGAGGCTTGATGGTGGCAAGCCACAAGGCTGGACGAACCAGCGTATTGTGAGCCTGTGAAGCTGCCCTGAACCTGTGAATTTGATCCGCTCTGGGCTAATCTGGCGCCATGGCTTTGCACAGAAACATCCTTGTCTGTTGTTGTATGGCTGCCGGTATGGGCGCCTGGGCGCAAGGCCAGTCGCTTGAAGGTACCCGTGTCCAGGAGATCGTCGATGCTGGGAGGGGAGTACTTCTCCCGCTTGATGGTGCACTGGCGCCGTTGACACCGGTTTCTTCTGCGACTGAAGAGATGGCCGAACCCGACGGTGTCGCAGTCAGTGATCCGCTGTTTGACCAGATGGAAGAACCTGAAGTCGAAGCTCTTGCTGGAGAGCCAGCCAGTTCCGACGTGACATTTGTGGACGGGGTCGAACAGGACGGCTCCGGGCTTGAGCTGGCCGAGGCTGCAACCGCTGTGGTTGAAGCCGAGGAACGGGCCGAACCGGATACAGAAACAGCAATGGAAGAAGTCGCGTCGGTTGATCTTGAGCCCGATGCCGATGCTTTGCCGTCGTCAGAAATGGAAATCCCTCTCACCGCGACCAATGTCGAGCTGGGTGACCCTGAATCAATCGGCCCCTATCGCCTCTGGCTGGCTTCGTTCCGCAACGAGAGTGAAGCCCAGGCAGACTGGGACCAGCTGGTGCAGAATCATCCCGATGTTCTGGGTTCGCTGGTGCCGATTCTGGTCTTGAAGGACCTGGGCACCGAGGAAGGAACGTTCTTCAGGCTACAGGCGGGCCCCCTGTCGAGCGAGGCTGTGGCGAATGAGTCCTGCGATCAGTTGCAGGAGTCACGCTCCTATTGCACCGTCCTTGGGCCCTGATCGCTCTGACCCTTAGAACCCGGCGTCGGGTTGGGCCAGATACTCCTCTTCATCTGCGGTCGAAACCCGGCCGAGAATGGTATTGCGATGGGGAAAACGGCCGTAGCGGCCGATGACATCCCGATGTGCCTCGGAATAGGCGATCGTGTCCGGGTTGCCGAGTTTCGTATAGAGAGCGACCGACCGGTTTTGAACCGCTGCATCCTCGATGTGCTGGAATGGCATGTAGAGGAACGTGCATTCGGGTTCGGAGAGCTCTTCGTCGAGGCCCAGTGTGATAGCCTCATCGGCCAGGGCAAAAGCGGCCTGATCCGTCGCGAAAGCGCCCGGCGTGCCGCGATGGATATTACGCGGGAACTGATCAAGCACGATCACGGCGGCGAGCCTTCCCTTCGCGCTTTCCAACCATGTCGGCGGGACGCCATCGCTTGTGAACTCCGCGAGCAGGACACCGAAACGGTCGGCGATAGTACGATCGACCTCCGGGTCCGGTTTGAACCACTGCATTGGTGTGAGTTCACCGAACCAGAATTCCAGAACTTCGTGGGCCACGGTGGGGAGGAACACGCTCAAAGCTCCGAGGAGACCTTGAGGCCCTCGAGAACCGCTTCTTCCGCCGTTCGGGGCGACAGGCAATCACCCACCATATGGACCTCTCCCGACCAGTCCTCGAGCGCGTCGGCCAGGGTCGTCACCGAATGGTGGCCCAGCGCAGTGACCAGGGTGTCGACTTCTTCGACGATGATGGCCTCGCCGCTGGTGACGTGCTGCAGGTAGACACTGTCGGCATCGGCGCCGAAGACCCGTGCATAGGGGATCACTTTGACGCCCAGCTTGTGCAGGGTAGCCGCCCAGTGGTCACGGACATACATCTGGATCATCTGGCCCGGCATATAACCATCGACTGCCAGGGTGACGTTGCAGCCGTTTCGCGCGAGATGTTCGGCAAGCCCCATGCCGATCCAGTCACAGCGCCAGTCTGCAATCACGACATTACCGCCGACATTGGCTTCGCCTTTCACAACAGACCAGGCCTCGACCACGTGGGCCTCTTCGGCGCCCTCGAGTTCGACAGACGCAGGTGTGGCGCCGGTCGCGATGATCACCGTGTCAGGTGCCTCGCTCTCGACAAGCTCGCGTGTCACGGCCGTGTTTTTCACCACCCTGACGCCGCCCAGTTCCATCTCGCGTGTGAGGTTGGTGACAATACCGCCGAATTCGGCGCGGCCGGGCAGTGCCTGGGCCAACAGAGTCTGGCCGCCAAGCTGGCCGGACGCTTCATAGAGCGTTACATCGTGCCCGCGCTCGGCCGCGACCGCAGCAGCCTTCATGCCGCCTGGCCCGCCCCCGGCGACCAGCACCTTCTTCTTCTGCACTAGCGGCTTGCGCTCACCAAAGATCAGTTCGCGCCCGGATTCGG
>JABIUG010000319.1 GCA_018700655.1 Rhodospirillaceae bacterium
CACCAGCGATATCGTGCGGGCAGATGATGAAACGGCCCCAAGCGCGGTCCCGGTTCCCACAAGCGTCGCATCGGCTGAAACCGAGGAACTGACGATCATTACAGCCGGCGATGAAATTGCGATTGCCGCTGCAGAGCCGGTCGAGGTTGTCGAAGTTACCGAGGCCATGAGCCTCCAGGCACCAGAGCCGTTGAGCGCGCCGCCGTCGGAGGTTGACCTGGCCCTGGCGGACGGTATCGCCGGCGATACCCTGATGGTGGTCCCCGCTGCTGCACCGGCAGCCGATGTTGTCATGGCAAGTCAGGTCGAGACCGAGGTCCTCCGCGATCAAGATGGCGAGTTGGTTGGCAGTGTGACACGCGTCGTTGGCACTTCTGTTGTCGTGGCTGACGCCGGCGATGCCGAATTGATGGTCTCTGGCGCAGAGGTTTCTGGCGCAGAAATTGATGAGCCGATGGTGGTTGCCGTCGCAGAAAGTAACGATCTCATGCTTGAAGACGGCGGGCAGGTTCTGGTGATTGCCGAGAGCCTGACCGTTCCTTCGTCTTCGGTTGCTGACGATGGAAGTCAGTCGCTGGTGGCGCTTTCTGAACGTGATGTCACCGACAACATCGTTGTCGTGCCCGATTACATAGCAGCGGCTGACATCAGCACATCCCAGCCCGCGGTCGCGCCCGAAGTTATGGTCGAGCCGCAAACAACCGAAGAAATGGCTGTCATGGCCGGGACGCAGCAGGATGTCTTCATCGACGCGGAAGGCAATCTCGTCGGTGCGATCACGACGACAAACAAAAGCACAACAACGACGGTTGCGGCTGCCGAGACCGTGTCGACGGTAAGTGCGGCTGGAGTGGATGACACGCTTATGGTCACCACGGTACCGGCTGTCGCGGCCGAACCGATTGAGCCAGGGGTGGTTGTCGCGACCTCTTCCGTCACGACCCCGTCTGTGACCGTGACCGAGGTTCCCGCCATCTCTTATGAAGACCTGAGTTTTGACGAACTCTTCAATGCTTCGGGCCCGACCTCGACGACCCAGAGTCAGAATGTTGCCTCGGTCGGCAGCCCGACGACCGTGATCAACGATGCGACCTTCACGAGCGCCGGCAATGGCCTGTTCGCCGAGACTCTGGCGGCCATCATTCGCTTCGGCCATGGTTCCTCTGCCCTGGGCGCAGACGAGCGCCAGATCATTGCCCAGCTTGCCGCGATCCACCGCCAGACCGGTGGCCCGATCCGGCTCGTGGGCCATGCCAGCCACAGCGGTGCCGGTCTTGCCGATGCCGACCGGGCGCTGGTGAACTTCAAGGTTTCGCTTGACCGTGCAACGGCGGTGGCCAACGAGTTGATCCGAAACGGGGTGCCCCGTGGCGATGTCCTGATCGAGGCCGCCGCGGCAACCGATTCCATGGCCGCTGCGGCGGGTGTTCAGAGTGAGGCTGTCGACCGCAGGGTCGAAGTCTTCTTCGGCGTCTGATGTCTGTGTTACGTGTTGGTATCGCCGGCCTGGGCACGGTCGGCGCCGGGGTTGTTGATGTGCTGCAAAGGCATCGTGACCTTCTTGCCGCCCGTTGCAGGCGGCCGATCGAGATTGTTGCCGTCAACGCCAGGGACCGCGACCGCGACCGGGGGGTTGATCTCGCCGGTTACCGCTGGGTCGATGATGCGCGTGATCTGGCCGGTGACCCCGAGGTTGATGTTGTCGCAGAGATGATCGGCGGCGAGGACGGCATTGCGCTTGAACTTGCCGAAAAGGCTTTGGCATCGGGCCAGCACCTGGTCACTGCCAACAAGGCGCTTTTGGCCGTGCATGGCACCAAGCTGGCGCAAGCCGCCGACAGCAGCGGTGTGCATGTCGGTTTCGAGGCGGCTGTGGCCGGTGGCATTCCGATCATCAAGGCGCTGCGTGAAGGCCTTGCCGGCAATGCGATCACCCGGCTCTATGGCATCCTGAACGGCACCTCGAACTACATCATGACCGCGATGCGCGATCACGGTTCGCCTTTTGACGAGGTCCTCGCAGAGGCCCAGCGCCTGGGTTACGCCGAATCCGATCCTGCACTTGATATCGGTGGCGGCGATGCTGCGCACAAGCTTGCGATCATGGCCGCGATTGCCTTTCGCCGGCCGGTCGATTTTGCCGGTGTTCACGTCGAAGGGATCGAGAAGATCACGCCGATGGATATCTCCTTTGCACAGGAGTTCGGCTATCGCATCAAACTTCTGGGCATTGCACAGGCCGGCGAACACGGCGTCGAACAGCGCGTGCATCCCTGCATGGTGCCGGAGTCTGGGCCGATTGCCCATGTCGATGGCGTGTTCAACGCGGTCGTGGTCGAAGGCGATTTCGTCGATGCGACGACCTATGTCGGACGTGGCGCCGGTGCCGGACCGACGGCGTCTGCCGTGGTTGCCGATCTCGTCGATATCGCCCGTGGCGCCAGGTTGCCGATGTTCAATGTGCCGGCGGCAGAACTCCATGCCGGCCAGAGCGCGGCGATCGAACAACGCCACGGCGCCTATTACATACGGTTGATGGTGATCGACCGGCCTGGTGTGATTGCAGATATTTCGGCGATCCTGCGCGACGAGGCGATTTCCATGGGGAGCCTGTTGCAGCGCGGCCGCGACCCCCAGGAGATCGTGCCCGTCGTGATGACGACCCATGAAGTCGAGGAAGCCGCCATGCTGCGTGCTCTGGTGCGTATCGGTGATCTTGATGCCGTGGCCGAACCTCCGCTGACGATCCGGATCGAACAGCTCTAAGAATCCCCTGTTGATGGATCGTGATGTCCTTGGCGACAGGGATGATGCCGGTCGGGTACGATCCGTTCCCCTTCTACTCCAGCCTATTTGAGAGAATGCAGATGATGCTTGATCGCGACCTTGCCATGGAAGCCGTGCGTGTCAGTGAGGCTGCCGCGATTGCCGCAGCGGGCCTGATGGGCCGTGGTGACGAAAAGGCTGCTGACCAGGTGGCCGTCGATGCCATGCGGCGCGGCCTTAACACGCTTGAAATGCAGGGCACCGTCGTGATCGGCGAAGGTGAGCGCGACGAAGCCCCGATGCTCTATATCGGCGAGAAGGTTGGCACGGGCACCGGCCCCAAGGTCGACATCGCGCTCGACCCGCTGGAAGGCACGACGATCTGCGCGACTGGTGGGGCGAACTCGCTGGCGGTGCTAGCCTTTGCCGAAGACGGTGGTTTCCTCAATGCGCCCGATACCTACATGGACAAGATTGCAGTCGGCGGCGGATTGCCGCCAGGTGTTGTCGACCTTGATCTTGAACCGGCCGAGAACCTGGCGCGTCTGGCCAAGGCCAAAGGCGTTTCGGTTGGCGACCTTGTTGTTCTGATCCTGGACCGGCCGCGCCACAAAGCCCTGATTGATGGTGTGCGCAAGGCCGGTGCGCGTATTCGCCTGATCGGTGACGGCGATGTTGCCGGTGTCATTGCGACGACCCGTCCCGAGACCGGGATCGACCTCTATATGGGCATCGGTGGTGCGCCTGAAGGCGTTCTGGCGGCTGCGGCCCTGCAGTGCATTGGTGGGCAGTTCCAGGGGCGCCTGACGTTCCGCAACGACGACGAGAAAGCCCGTGCCCGCAAGATGGGGATCGAGGACATGGGCAAGAAATATGAGATCGCCGAGCTTGCCCATGGCGACATCTTCTTTGCCGCCACGGGCGTGACCGACGGCTGGATGCTGCGCGGCGTGCACTACAAGGGCCAGCGCGTCACCACCGACACGATCGTGATGCGTTCGCGCACCGGCACGGTTCGGGTCGTCTCGGCCGAACACAATCTCGACCGCAAGACTTTCGACCTCGGGGGCTGAACCGTGGCAGGTGCGATCCTGGGCGTCGAACGGTCGCTGACCGGACGCCGCTGGCGACCGCGCCTTGATGATGACCGCGCCGCGATGGCACTGGCCCAGCGCCTCGACCTGCCCGAAGCCCTGGCACGTGTCCTGGCGGCCCGTGGCGTCAGCGCCGAAGCGGCCGACGGGTTCCTTGATCCCCGCCTGAAAAGTCTGCTGCCCGACCCCGCAGTCCTGACCGATATGCCGGGAGCTGTCGCGCGCCTTGCCGAGGCGATCGAAGGTGGCGAAATCGTGGGTATCTTCGGGGATTATGATGTCGACGGGGCGACCTCTTCTGCCCTGCTGTCGCGTTATCTCGAAGCGGTCGGCGCGCGCGCGGAAGTCCACATTCCCGATCGCCAGAAGGAAGGTTATGGCCCCAACGCTCCGGCGCTGGTCGCCCTGCGCGACCGGGGTGCGGGACCGGTCGTGACGGTCGATTGCGGGATTTCGGCATTCGAGCCGCTGCACCTTGCTGCCGAGGCGGGGATCGACGTCATCGTGCTCGACCACCACACCGCCGAAGCCGGGCTGCCGGCGGCCCATGCGATCGTCAATCCCAACCGGCTCGATGACAGCAGCGGCCTGGGCATGCTGGCCGCCGTGGGCGTGACCTTCATGACCATTGTGGCGCTTAACCGCGAACTTCGCGGACGCGGCTGGTTCGACAGCCGCACCGAACCGGATCTGACCCAGTGGCTCGATATCGTTGCCCTGGGGACGATCTGCGATTCCGTGCCGCTGATCGGCCTTAACCGCGCGCTGGCGACACAGGGCCTCAAACGCATGGCCAGACGGGGCAACACCGGCCTTGCTGCGCTGGGTGATGTCGCGCGTATCAACGAGCGCCCGACCGCCTACCATGCCGGTTTTATCCTGGGCCCTCGGATCAATGCCGGGGGCCGGATCGGTGCGCCCGATCTGGGCGTGCGTCTGCTCACGACCAACGATCCCGATGAAGCTGCCGGCCTTGCCATGAAACTCGATGGTCTCAATGCCGAGCGCCAGGCGATCGAGCGCGACGTGCTCGAACGTGCTCTGGCTGCAGCCGAGGCCCAGGCTGGGCGCAATTGTGTCGTGGTCGCGGGCGAGGGCTGGCATCCCGGCGTGATCGGGATCGTGGCGAGCCGCGTGGTCGAACGTTTTCACCGCCCCGCGTTTGTCGTGGCGCTGAACGACGGCATCGGCAAGGGTTCGGGCCGCTCGGTCGCCGGTGTCGATCTCGGCGCAGCGGTGACGGCGGCGCGTCAGTCCGACCTGCTGGTCAACGGTGGCGGCCATCCCATGGCAGCCGGCCTGACGGTCGAAGAGGGCAAGCTGGAGGAACTCTCCGCCTTCCTCGATCAACGCCTGGCCGATCAGGTCGCTTCGACACCGGCCGTGCCCGAACTGGGTGTCGATGGCGCCGTGGCGGTCGGCGCCGCGACTGACGAACTGCTGCACACGGTCGAGCGGATCGGCCCGTTCGGGGTCGGCAATGCCGAGCCGCGTTTTGCCGTGATGGGCGCCAGGGTCGTGCATGCCGATCAGGTCGGCGAAAACCATGTGCGCTGCGTGCTTTCGGGCGGCGAGGGCGCCAGGCTGAAGGCGATTGCCTTTCGTGCAGTGGGCGAACCGATCGGTGATGCTCTGCTGGCACGCGGCGGCGGCGATCTCCACCTTGCCGGCCACCTGCGCATGAACCGCTGGCAGGGCAACGAAAACGTTCAGTTGATCATTGAAGACGCTGCCAAAGCATGACCGCGAACGGGTTTTACGGCGACGGCAATGCCCGCGCTGAAGCTACGGTGCAGCGCGATGATCCCGAGGAATGACAAAGGATGCAGGAAGGTGGCGTTCCCCTCTTGATTTCGCGCCTGCGAGCGTCTATTTCACCGCAACCTTATGCGACCCCTTCGTCTAGCGGTTAGGACACAACCCTTTCACGGTTGAGACAGGGGTTCGATTCCCCTAGGGGTCGCCAAGGTTTCTTTTTAAAAACAAATAGTTATGAGGTGGCCTTGCGGCCGGTGGTCGCTGCTGTCCAATCATTGTCCGATAAAGAAAGGCAGATACTCGCGAATCGCCCCTGCTGTGGATGTTGCCGTTCAGTGCAGCGTCAGCGGCCTGCCGAACAATTCCGGGCAGTGTCAGACCAAATCTGCGTTGAGGTAAATTGGGTCGAAGCCTAGCCTCTGCGGATGAGAAATCCGTTCCGCTATTTCAACAGTTCCCCCGAGATCATCCGTCTGACGGTGATGATGTACATCCGGTATCCGTTATCGCTCCGCCAGGTCGAAGATCTTCATGTTGGAACGGGGCATCGACATCTGCCATGAGACGATCCGGTTCTGGTGGAACCGGTTCGGTCCGGTGTTCGCTGCAGAGATCCGGAAACGACGGATTCATCATTGCTTTTATTCAAAC
>JABIUG010000320.1 GCA_018700655.1 Rhodospirillaceae bacterium
AAGCGCCGCATTGTCGGCTTCCAGCGGCATGGCGGCAGCCTTGAGGTCGCCGCCGGTCACGACATGGCGTGCGCCAAGGGCGGTCAGCCTTGCACCGTCGGCATCACTTTGGGCGAGAACGACTTCAAAACCGGCGATCATGGCGCGGGCCAGCGAGGGCAACCGGCGCCAGCGGGCAAAGGAGCGCGGAGACATGCGCTCGTTGACCAAGGCGGTCGGTACCTTGCGCCGTCGCGCTTCGGCCAGAAGATTGGGCCAGAGTTCCGATTCGACCCAGAGCGCGGCATCGGGTCGCCAGCGTTCGAAGAACCGGGTGACTGCACGTGGACCGTCGAGCGGGGCGTACTGGTGAAAGCAACCTTGCGGCAGCCGCCTTGCCATGATCCCTGCCGAAGTCGTGGTCCCGGTCGTCACCATCACGTTGGCGCCGGTCGCTGCGATGCGTTCGATCAGGGGCAGAGCCGACAGGGATTCGCCGACGCTGGCGCCGTGGACCCAGACCAGCCGGCCATCCGGGCGTTGGCCCTGGCCGCGCCCCAGTTTCTCGGCCATGCGGGCTTCGTCTTCCTTGCCGCGCAGCAGGCGCAGGCGCAGCAGCAACGGTGCAAAAGGCTCCGCTGCCACCGTTGCCAGACGATAAAGCCCCGCCATCATGTCTGTGACCCCGTGATGCCGCTCAGCCTTTGGCCGCGGCCTTTAGCGCCGCCGGTTCGTCGGCGACCTGCAGGCTCCTCAGCCGGGCATAGAGACCGCCCCGGGCGACCAGCTCGGTGTGGCTGCCCGATTCCGCGATTGCACCATCCTCCATGACATAGATGATATCGGCATCGGCAATGGTCGAAAGCCGGTGGGCGACAACCAGGGTGGTGCGGCCTTCGGCCAGACGGGCAAGCGCAGTCTGGACCTGGCGTTCTGATTCCGAATCAAGGGCGCTGGTCGCCTCATCAAGCAGCAGGATCGGCGCGTCGCGCAGGATGGCGCGGGCAATAGACAGGCGCTGGCGCTGGCCACCGGAAAGTTTGATCCCGCTCTCGCCGACCACCGTGTCGTAGCCCTGCGGCATCTCCATGATAAAGTCATGGGCGGCGGCATCGCGTGCCGCGCGTTCGATCTCTTCCTGGCTGGCATCCATCCTGCCATAGGCGATGTTGGCGCCGACCGTGTCGTTGAAGAGCGCTACCTCCTGGCTGACGATTGCGATATTGCGCCGCAGGCTGGTGATTGTGACATCGCGGACATCGGTGCCGTCGATCCGCACCGCGCCGCCGCTGACGTCATAAAAGCGTGGCATCAGGTTCAGCACGGTCGACTTGCCCGCACCGGAGGGGCCGACCAGTGCTGCGGTCTTGCCCGCCGGAACCGTGATCGAGATACCGTTCAGCGCCGGAACGTCGCCATAGGCAAAAGTCACGTTCTCGAAGTCGACCGTGCCGCCCTTGATTTCGAGTCCACCGGCATTCTCCCGGTCCCGGATGGTTGATTCGATGTCGACCAGCGCCAGCACGCGTTGCGCAGCGGCCAGACCTTCCTGCAGATGATTGTTGAGCTTGGCGAAGTTCTTCAGCGGCTGATAGGCCAGCAGCAATGCGGTGATGAAACTGAAAAACGCGCCGGCCGTCGTTGTTCCCGCGATCACCTGATCGCCGCCATAGACGATGATTACGGCGATCGCCACGCCTGCCAGCGTCTCCATGATCGGCGAGATCGCCGCCTTGGCCCGCATGGTTTTGTAGATTTTCATGAACAGCGTTTCGATGCGGTCGCGCGCCCGTTCGATCTCGTGGTTTTCCTGGCCATAGGCCTTGATGTGGCGCACGCCGCGGAAGGTTTCCGACATGAAACCGGTGACCTGCTCGAGTTCGGCCCAGGCGAGGTTGGCGCGCATGCGCACCTTGCGCCCGATCTTGCTGACCGGAACAATGGCGAGCGGAAAGACGAAGAACGCGACCAGCGCCAGCGCCCAATCCTGGTAGAACATCAGCGCGACCAGGAAGATGAGGGTCAGCACGTCCTTGGCCATGGCGGTCAGGGTGTTGGCGACGGCATCCCGCATCAGGTCGACATTGTTCATGCAGCCTGCGATCAACTCGCCGGTCGAGGCGCCATGGAAAAAGGCGAGATCGGCACGGATCAGGCTTTCGAACACACGCTGGCGGATATCGGCCACGATGCGCATGGAAACCCGCGCCATAATCACGGTCTGGGCGTAGTCGGCGAGCCCTTTGACAACAAACACCACCAGCACCGCGACGGTGATCAGCATCAGGCGCGAATGATCCTTGTCGATGAAAACCTCGTCCAGGATCGGCTGGACCATCCAGGCATAGGCCGCTGTCGTTGCCGCCACCAGCGCCATGAACAGCACGGCCAGCAGCATCTGCGGGATGTAGCCCTTGATGTGCTCACGCATCAGACGCCCGACGATTTGCCTCGTCGGAAGCTGCTGGGCTTCGGGTTTTTTCATCTATCCGTCCGTCGGACCGGGTGTCGGGCCGTCTTGGTCATGCCTGTTGTAGCGCAACTGGGCGCGAACCGGAATCGTCGGGGCCCACATGGACGTGTGGATCTGCTCTAGAGGCCCCATTCGATCCGGGTGACAACCTCGACCAGGGCGGCATGCAATGCAGGGTTGGCCGAGATCAACGAGGCCTGGCGGGCGCTTGCTTCGTTGTAACGGAACGGGGCGCCGAAACGGTCGCCCGAGAGACCGCCTGCCTCGGCCACGATCAGGTCGGCCGCCGCAAGGTCCCAGTCGCTTTTTGGTCCAAGCGAGAGCGTGGCGTCATAGTGCCCGCAGGCGACCAGCGCCATGCGATAGGCGACCGAATTGACCGCGTCATAGGCTGCCGGTTTCACATCCATCTCTTCGATCGTGCTTTTGACCATGCGCGCACTGGCCAGCAGGCGGGCACCGTCAAAGCCGTCTCGGTCCGAAACATGGATGGTTGCGCCGTTCAGGCGCGCGCCGCCGCCCGCAATCGCTTCGAAGAACTCGTCGGTCGCGGGATTGTAGACACAGCCACAGACCGGGCGGTTGCCAGCGACCAGCGAGGTCGCGACGGTAAACTCCGGGCGCTCTTCGAGAAAGGCGCGGGTGCCGTCGATCGGATCGACGATCCACAGCAGGTTCTCGCCCAGCCTCTTGGCGTTGTCTTCGGTCTCTTCGGAAAGCCAGCCGTATGTTGGTCGCGCACCCAGAAGCTTTTCCTTGAGCAGTTCGTCGACCGCGATATCGGCTTCGCTGACGGGGTCACCTCTGCCTTTGGTCCATTGTTCCGGCTTGGCCCGGAAATAAGACAGCGCAAGCGCACCGGCTTCGCGGGTCGCCGACTTCAGCAGTTCATGGTCAGCGGCAAATTCCACGTTGGTCAGGTGCCTGCCACGGTCATGCCGTCGATCCGCACGCTGGGCGCATCGGTGCCGAACAGGAATTCCAGATCACTGGCCGGGGTCATGCTGGCGAACATATCCTTGAGGTTGCCGGCGACCGTCACTTCGTTGACCGGATAGGTCAGCTCTCCGTTCTCGATGCGGAAGCCGCCAGCGCCGCGGCTGTAGTCGCCGGTGACGCCATTCACGCCAAACCCGATCAGGAAGGTGATGTAGAGCCCGTCTTCGATCTCGCCGATCATCTCCTCGGGGCTGGCCGAGCCCGGCTCAAGCCAGAGATTGGAGGGGCCGGGCGAGGGCGAGCCCGAGGTGCCGCGCGTCGCATGGCCGGTCGGTTCCAGACCAAGCTGGCGCGCCGAACGGCAATTGAGCAGCCATGTCGTCAGTTTGCCGTCATCGATCAGGTCATAACCCCGGGTCGCCAGGCCCTCGCCATCGAACGGGTGCGACCGCAAGCCGCGCAGCTTGTGCGGGTCCTCGCGCACGGTAATGCCCGGCGCAAAAACCGCTTCGCCCATGCTGTCTTTCAGGAAACTTGTGCCGCGTGTGATGGCAGGCCCCGTGATGCCGCCGATCAGATGGCCCAGCAGGCTGCGGGCGCTGCGGTCGTCAAAGATCACCGGCATCGTCTGGGTCGCGAGCTTTTGTGGGTTGAGCTTACGCACGGCGCGCCGCCCCGCTTCCGTTCCGATTTCGGCCGGGCTGGGCAGGTCGGAGCGGTAACGCGCGACACGGTGTTCGCCGTCGCGCTCCATACCCAGGCCCTCGCCTGCGATCACCGAGGCGGCGATACTGCTGGAGGTGCCGCTGTAACTGCCCGAGAAACCGTTGCTGGCGGCCATCGCGGAATTGATCCGATGCCAGCCAGACGAAGCGCCTTCGGAATTGGTCACGCCTTCGACCGCGCGTGCGGCGTCTTCGGCTTCGGCGGCTGCTTCCATCAGGCGTTCGGGGTCGGGCTCGTCGTTGGCGTCGAGTTCGAGCTCGGGGATAGCGCTCGCCAGCCGGTCTGCTTCGGCCAGCCCGGCGAACTCATCTTCCGGCGCGATTTTTGCCATCGCGACGGCGCGCTCGACCAGTTCACTGATCGTGTCGTCGGAAGGATCGGTGGTCGAGACGATCGCCTGGCGCTGGCCGACAAAGACCCGCAGGCCCATATCGGTCGATTCCGAGCGTTCCAGCTCTTCGAGCTCACCCAGACGCCAGTTGACGCCCAGGGACGTGTCGCGAAAGGCTGTGGCATCGGCGCTGTCGGCGCCGGCTTTTAGAGCCCGTTCGACCAGCTGGCCGGCGAGCTCGAGGGGGGAGGAGATCTCTGTCATGGATGATGACATAGACGATTCCGCCAACAGGGGGAACCGACCAGCATCAAGGCTTAGTGGCCAGGGCTGATTTCGACCCCGATTTCGGTGCAAACCCAGGCATTGGTGCTGTCGTGATCGGTCGAGCAGGCGGTGATCACCAGCAGAAGGTCACATTCGGCACGCAACACAACAAATCCGCCGGGCGGGTTGGTCGGGGGCAGAAGTTCAAGCCCGCCATCGGCCCGGGAGGGCGAGTTCTGGAAGAAGTCCACGGGGTCGGGAACGAAGGGAAGGGTGACCCCGGCCCGGGCAAGTGCGATCAGGAGATTGTCGCGACAGCTTGGATGGTCATAAAGGCCGGCGCTTTCGAACAGTACGCGGCTGCATGCGGGATAAAGCATGTCATGTTCCCCGGCCGAACCGTCTTCGACAAAGGTACAGGAGCTTCTTGCCCCGGTCGCTGCAGAAGACGCCGCCGATTGCGGGAAACAGCCGCTCGGAAAATTCGCGCGTCTGGGATGTGCTGAGCCAGTCGAGTTCGGGTTCGGTGACGAACGCCCACAGGTCGGCGACCTGCTGGCCCGCGACATCGATGATGCGCACGAGATCGCCCTTTGCCACCGGGAAGGTCCGGCCGGACTGGCGTGGGATGATGGTGCGGGTGGTCTCTGGCATGTGCGGCCCTCCCCGGGTTTGGTTCCGTGTATCCCGGATTATTGCAGGTTTTGGTGTTTCAGTGTCGTCTTCCGCGCCGTCTGGCCGGGCTATGGCCGGCGTCGCCGCGCGCGACGGACTGGAACATCTCACGCAGGCGCTCCCAACCCTTGGGCAGCGATTCTGCGGTATCGAGCCTGGCGATCTCGTGTTTTGCCGCCCGTGCGGTATCCGTGCCGTGGGGAAGGCACAGGAGCCAGGCCATGAAGATGTCTTCTGGCGCTGCCGGCGCCCCGTCGGCTGATCGACCGGTCGGCTGTCCGGTCAATGTGCTGTTCAAACGTGCGTCCATACCGCGTTCCTCCTGTGCTGGCGGGTATGGTCGCCGGTGAAGTCAGGAGGAGATGGCAAGGGGGATCGCGAGAGCGTGGCCCCATGGCCATTGCCTCTCGATCGCCACCCGCGATCCAAAAAAGCCTCAAACTCGGGGCTGGTTTCCGGGCTCTGGAGTGGGCCCAACTCCATAAATCAGAGCGGGCCGACACGATCACCTTCCCGGGAAACCCGGTGGCTCGTCGATCGCGTTCAGCACTCCACCACCGTTGCGGGGGCAGCGCCGGAATTGGACCCTGAGTTTTTCCAGGTCCGCACCGGCTTCCCAATTCTCCCGCCCGGCGATTACCGGGCAGGCACCACGAGAGCCGTTATCAGACCAGCGTTGCTGGTCGGCCGCCACGACAAATCCGACGCCCTTGCCTTCGATTCCGACGGGCGATCCCTGCCATGTGGATCGATCGTGCTGCAAGCATAGGGTAACGCTCGCCCTGATCGTGGAAACAGAACGGGCAAACATACGTGTTGCTTGTATGTTTCCAATTTCATCTTATGATTATGAGAAGAACAAAAAAAGAATAAATGAGAATGCCATGAAAACACATCGCTTGGGTTCGCTGGCCTACGGTTCGGTCATGGTGTTGTTGCTGATGGTCATGCTGGCCGCCTGTGCCCAACAGCCGGTTGCGCCGCCCCAGGTCACGTCCCATGTCGTGCGTTTCCCGGATTTTGCCACGCCGCCCGCGGGCCAGCGTTTCATCGTGCTGCCGCTTGCCGATCAGGCACAGAGTGCTGAGTTCAACCAGTACCGGCGCGAGATCGAGCAGCGCCTGATGGGCCAGGGCATGATCGGGGTTGCCGATCAGGCCGATGCCGATCTTCTGGTTACACTCTCTTATGCGATCGGCGTCCACATCGAGACCGAAGTGATCGAGGAATACGGCCTGCTCTCCTACGGCCAGACCTTCTCCTCGACAGACGTGCGCTACAATGTCGTCACCGGTTTCTATGAATCCTATCCCACGACCGAATACATCCCGCCCGTCCACGGCGTCACCGGCTACCACACCGAAACCAATTCGATCTACGACCGCAGTCTTGCCCTGCGGATCTTCGATCTCGAACGTTCTTCGGGCGATGACCTCTATCCCGCCTATGAAGGCACGGTGCAAAGTTCCGGCGCGACGCCCTCGTTCGCAGGTGTCAGCGCCTGCCTGTTCGACGCCCTGTTCCAGAACTTCCTGACTCCGGGCACCCAGGACGTCGCCATCCTGGCTTC
Source organism: Rhodospirillaceae bacterium (assembly GCA_018700655.1). Taxonomy (GTDB): domain Bacteria; phylum Pseudomonadota; class Alphaproteobacteria; order SP197; family SP197; genus SP197. The sequence continues at coordinate 6,961 of JABIUG010000320.1, forward strand.
GAGTTGTGTGCGTTAGCGATATCACGCGGATGCTCGGAGGCTCGGAGGACACGGAGAGTGAGTGAACGAGAACTTGACGTGGTGACAGGGGTGATCGTGGATGCCGCGGTCAAACTTCACAGCGGGCTGGGGCCAGGCCTCTTGGAATCGATCTACGAGACCGTTCTCGCGCGTGATCTCGGGCGTCGTGGCCTTTCGGTCGAGCGTCAGGCCAGCCCGCCGTTTGAATATGACGGTTTGGAGTTTCATGACGGCTTTCGGGTGGATCTATTGATCGATCGCCGGGTCGTTGTGGAGCTTAAGTCTGTCGAGCGTGTGTTACCGGTCCACGCCAAACAGGTGCTCACTTATCTGCGCCTGATGAATTTGCCGGTTGGCCTGTTGCTCAACTTCGGCGCAGCCACGATGAAGGAAGGCTTGCAGCGAATCGTGAACAACCATGCACCGGGGCCAAACCCGGTACTGCGTGTGAACCAACGGGATTGATTGGATCACGCGGAGACGCGGAGGGCGCGGAGTTCGTGCTTGCCGCACGATCTCAGAGGTGGACGGTTCGGTGACTTCCAGTTGTTTGCCGCGCAGCGGCAGAAACAAAAGATTAGAAACCCCTTATGACGTGCGTTGTGGGCGCCTTCATGGCGTACCCAGCAGTCCCGACTCCGCGTCCTCCGCGCCTCCGCGTGCGCTCCGTTGTTACCCCGCCAGCCGGTTCGCTGCGGCGGTGACAGCCAGCAGGCTGGCTTGTACGATGTTCTTGTGGACGCCGACGCCGAAGACCGTGAGGCCTTCCGCGTTGCGGGCTTCGACATAGGCTGCCGCGCCGGCATCGCTGCCCTGGCTGATGGCGTGTTCGGTGTAATCGACCACGGTCATCTCGACACTGATCTCCTGTTTGAGCGCATCGATATAAGAATCGATCGGACCGTTGCCGGTGCCGTGGATCTCCTTGGCGACCCCGTCGATCGTGACCTCGGCGGTCATGCGGCGGAGTTCGCTGGCATGGGTGTCGGGCACCGTGCGGTAGGTCGCAAAGCCAATGCGGCCCGGAGGTTCGATATAGGTCGCCACAAAGGCGTCGCGGATATCCTCACTCGACAGTTCGGACTCCGTGTCGTCGGTCTGTTTCTGCACGACCTGGCTGAAGTCGATCTGCAGGCGCCGGGGCAGGGCAAAGCCGTGGTCCTGCTCCATGATCCAGGTGATGCCGCCTTTGCCCGACTGGCTGTTGACCCGGATGATCGCCTCGTAACTGCGCCCGACATCCAGGGGGTCCATCGGCAGGTAAGGCACCTCC
>JABIUG010000036.1 GCA_018700655.1 Rhodospirillaceae bacterium
ACCGAGGAGGCGGTTGAACTGGAAAGCCGCGCTGCCGTGCTGGAGACTGCTGTACCCTAGTCAGCACTGCTTCCGGCCTCAGTATAGGTACGGCCATCGGGTCGCCGCATTTGGTGCGGATAATCGCGATACGAGAGGGCGTTGATGGAACGATCGAAAAAGCGGCATTTCAGTTTCTTGCTGGTTTGCGAGTCTGCGGCGCTGGTCGGTGGCGTCATTTGTGTGCTGCCCATGTTCGGGGTCGACACATGGGTGGGAGAACTGGCTGCAAGCTGGCGTCCTCACATTGCGGCAGGTGTATTGGTGTTTGCCGTGGCGGCGCTGGTCGAACGCCGCCGCTTGATCGCTGGCCTTCTGGTCGCGGTCGCGGTCACGTTGGGCGCCGATGTGATCTGGAGCGGGCTTGTTTCGGCCCAGGCTGAAGCCGGGACGCAGGAGACGGCAGCAGGGGAGGTGACCCGCGTGATGTTCTCCAACGTGCTCATTCACAACCGCAGTCTCGCCGATCTCATTGTCTGGATCGACGAGAAGCAGCCCGACGTCGTGGTGCTGACCGAGATCACGCCCACGCATGTCCTGGAAATCACCGAGGCCATGGCGGATTACCCTTATCAGGTGCTCGAGCCGCGCCCGCACGCCTTCGGCATGGTGATCTACAGTCGCCTGCCGATTGCCGGCCACCCTTTCGCGACCCTGACGCGCGATTCCCTGTCGGATGGCGGTCCGGTCACGCTGGTCGCCGATATCGAGACGCCCCTGGGCCTGTTGCAGGTCGCGGGCATGCACCGGTTCCCACCGGCCGCGAAGCGCTCATGGGAACTACGGGCCGAACAACTGGATGCCGCGGTCGATATCTGGGCGCGGTCGATGGCCCCATGGTCGTCGTCGGCGACTTCAACATCGAAGCCACATGGCCGGTCTGGTTCGGCTTTGCCGGCATCCCGATCGACCATGCCTTTGTCAGCACCGACGTCGCCATCACCCACATCGAAACCGGCCCCAACATCGGCTCGGACCACCGCCCGATCCTGGTTGATCTGGCGATTTTCGAGGACGCCGCCGATCAGGGGTCGCCGGGGACGCCGTAGCTTGGGGTGTCGCGGGGATCGAGTGCACGCATGACATAGGCGTCCATCTGGGGGCGGTAGACGTCCCAGACACGGCGCAATTCGGCGATCGGCTCGTCGTGCCAGTCGACACGGAGCTCGCAGACCGGCCAGTCGTGCTGATGGCAGACCTTGACGCCGACCGATTTCACATCGCCTTCTTCACCACCGGCATCAAGTCCGGCCTCGACACCTTTGAGCAGGCGCTCGGCCAGGTGATCGGCACCGTTGGCTTCGAAAGCCGCGACCATGGCTTCGGGCACCTTGGGCGTCGAGAGCAGGTTGCCTGCCGCGATGCAGTTTTCGCCCTGAACAACATTATTGGTGCCCAGCGTGCTGGAGCCCGAATGATGTGCCGTATGGCCCAGCGCATCAATCAGGGCGATCTGGCGGTAATCGCTGAAGGCCCGCGCGCCAACCAGGATTTCCATTGCTTTCCTGGCGCCAAAACCCTGCTGCATCAGGTCAAGGCCCATGATGCCAAGCCCCGGGTCGGTGATGTTCTGGGTCGAGACCGCGCCGACATGGCCGCGCACCCAGGCGCAACGTGCTGCAACAGCAGGGCTGGAAGAGGTCACGACCACGCCGAACATGCCGGTACGGGCGCAACGCCCGGTGAGCGAGAAGGTCATTGATCAGGCCTCATCATCGGGGATAACGGCATCGACATCGATTTCCATCACCATTTCAGGCTTGGCGAGTGCCTGAACGACCAGTCCGGTCGAGACCGGATGGACGCCCTTCAGCCACTTTCCGATGACGCTATAGACCGGCTCGCGGTAACGCGGATCAGTCAGATAGATCGTGATCTTGCAGATATGCTCCAGCTTGCCGCCGGCTTCCTCGATCAGGCGTTTGACGCAGGACATCGCCATTTCTGCCTGAGCAGCACCGTCGCCGACGCCGTGGAAGCTGCCATCGAGGTCAAAGCCCGTCTGGCCGCGCATGAAGATGTGGTTGCCCGCGCGCACGACCATTGCCAGATCGTTGTCGAGCGTCTGCTCGGGATACATGTCCTTGGTGTTGAACTTGCGGAAACGCTGGTGCGCCATGGTGGCCCCCTGAAGTTGGCTGATTCTGGAATGAAGGATTAACACAACTCACCCTCCCGGGGCATCGCCCGGAGAGGATGAGGGATAAAGATCGGCTTTCAGGCCGCAGCGACGATATCGGCCGGGCGGGCGTAGTGCCGGTTGACGTAGAGCAGGGCGTCGCCCTGCGAAAGGCTGGTGGCGACGACTTCACCGATGAAGATACGGTGGGTTCCCCAGACATCCTCCTTGACCAGCTTGCAGTCGAACGCCACGAGATGGTCGTCGAGCACCGGCGAGCCGGTTTCAAGGCTGGTCCATGAGGCCGCTTCGAAACGGTCGCCATCGCCGAGGCCCGCGAAGATGTTGGAGATGTTGGCCTGATCATCACGCAGCAGATGGACGCAGAAGCGCCGGTTCTGTGCGATCAGTTCACCGGCACCACTGGAACGGTTGACGCAGATCAGCAGGGCCGGATCGTCGGCGGTGACCGAACACATCGCCGAGACGGTCAGGCCGGCCTTGCCGGCAGCACCGTCGGTCGTCACCACGGTAACGGATGAAGCGGCCTGGCTCATGCCTTCAAGGAATGCCTGGCGCGTATCCATCCTACTTTCCTCCGTCGTTCATCACATTGTCGGAAAGGCCCGCAGCGCCTTTGACGAACTCCATTGCATTCTGGAAGTCGAAGTTGCGGTAGACCGCACCCAGATGAGCGAACGGCGGGGACTGGGCGAAAAGCTGGAAGGTGACCTTGTGGCCGGCATAGTCGGAGTTCACGAGGTCACGGCCAAACGCCAGAAGCTTGCGCCGGTCATCCGACTGCCAGTTCTCGTTGACGTTGTAGAACTTCTCCATCCATTCCTTGGTATCGGGCGAGTTGAAGGAGTTGCTGTCGGGCGTGACGCAGATCTGGCCACCGCAGAGCTCACGGGTGAGGTGCATCATGGCGGGAAGCTGCGAGCAGGCGAGCACGCGTCCGGTGTAGAGCAGCGACTGGTTGGGCATCAGGAAACCGCCCGGGCTCTTTTCGGACAATGCGACCGCGCCGGTCAGATGCGCGTTGATGCCTTCGCGGTAACAGGCGAGCTGCGCCAGCTTTTCCTGCACGGCCTGCTGCTTGTCGAGACCGGTCTGTTTCACGTTGAACAGCGCGGTACCGATCATCAGATCGGCCATGTGCATGATACGCAGCACGAACATGAATGCACTGTAGCGATGCAGCGTGCCGCGGATGAAGGTCGCCGCCTTGGTGTGGCGGTAAAACAGGATGTCTTCCCAGGGCACCAGCACGTTGTCGAAGACGAGCAGGGTGTCGACTTCGTCGAAGCCGTTGGACAACGGATAGTCCGCCTTGGGTTTCACACCGGCGAAACCGTTGCGGCAGATGTGCTTGAGGCCGGGAGCATTCATCGGGCAGATGAACCCAAGGGCATAATCGGAGAGCTCGGCATTGCCCCAGTTCGCGATCGTCGGCTTCACGAACGCCTGGGTCGCATAGGCGGCTGCGGTCTCATATTTCGCGCCGCGAACGATGATGCCGGCGTCGGTTTCCTTGACGACATGGAGCAGCATGTCGGGGTCCTGATCCTGGGGCGACTTGGAGCGGTCACCCTTGGGATCGGTGTTGGCCGAAACGTGGAAGATGTCGTTCTTCAACACGTTGTCGATGTGGTTGTCGATGTTGGAGGCCCACTGGCCGTCGACCTGGTTCAGGATGTCCTTGCCGTCGGCCAGGGACCACATCTCACCCACGGTTTCGTCACCGACGCGTGTCACCACGCCGCCGATTTCCTTCATGACCATCTCGACCCAGGCTTTCTTGGCCCACCAGTCGTCCTGGGTGTGAGGTGGCTGCCAGGAGGTGGCGAAGGTCTCGCCGTCCTTCTCATAGGCCATGGTCGCCTTGAACTTGTCTTCATGGGCCATGTCGTAGATACGCGAACGGACGTCGACAATCGGTTTGAAGGCGGGATGTTCGGGAACGCTTTTGACACGTTCGCCATTGATAAATACCTCGCGGTCGTCACGCAGGGACTCGCGGTACTGTTCGCCCGTCTTCAACATGTTCTGTCACTCCTGTAGGCGGCCGGCTGCTCGCCGACCATGTCGTTTGCTCTGTCGAGAGATTGACAATTGATTGCAGAAAGGCAAAACATTATCTGTCGACGTTTTGGATAGGTTTTAATAATAAACTACACGCTCAGACACCTGCGTTACTTCGTCGCGGCGGCGGATGCCGGCAGCGTCACGGGTGCTGCCGCGGCCTGTCACGTCTCGCAGCCATCGGTATCGGCCGCCGTCGCCCACCTTGAAGATGTCTTCGGCGTGCAGCTTTTTGTTCGCCACCACGCACAGGGCCTCTCGCTGACACCTTCGGGGAGGCGCCTCCACGGTTCGGCGCGCGACCTTCTGGTTCATGCCGAGGAGCTGGCCCAGGATGCCGAAGGCCTTGCCGAGGGCCTGGCCGGTGATCTTGATCTTGGCTGTTTCGTGACCTTCGCGCCGATCGTGCTGCCGGGCGTTCTGCGTGTTCTGGCCAACGAACACCCCTCGATCCGCGTGCGCCCGCATGAAGCAGACCTGCGTTCGCTCCAGGATGGATTGCGCCAGGGCCGGTTCGAACTGGCCCTGACCTATGACCTCAACCTTGCCGCCGATATTGAGTTCGAACCGGTTGTGACCGTGCCGCTCTATGCTGCGGTTCCCTCAGACCATCGCCTCGCCAAACGCAGCAGTGTCCGGCTGGCCGAGCTTGAGGGTGAACCCCTGGTGCTGCTGGGCCTGCCCGACAGCCGGGACCATTTTCTCTCGATCTTTGCCGAAGCCGGGATCGAGCCGGCGATCGCCTACGAGACCCGCTCGTTCGAGATGGTCCGTGGTCTGGTCGCCAACGGTTACGGCTACAGCATTCTCCATTCGCGCGCGCCACACCATCAGGCGCTCGATGGTTCGGCTCTGGAATGTATCCCGCTGGTCGAACCCCATCGTGAGATACATATGGGGATCGCACGTCTGGCGAACTCACGCTCGACCCGCATGGGCCTTGCGGTTGCGCAGATCTGCCGCGAGCACCTGCCCGACCTGCTCGAGGAGCAGGCCGAGGGCGATTAGAGCATTTCCTTCGTGGACTACATCTTGCGGTCTTCGGGCACCTTGTTGTGTTTCCTGACCCACAGGAAGAGGTCACTGGCGGCCTGGTTTCCGCCTGCCACGACCAGGGTCTGGCCTGAAGTCCAGCCCGCTTCGTCGGAACAGAAATAGACCGCTGCGCCGGCGATATCCTCGGGCGTGCCGACCCGGTTGATCGGATAGAACGAGGCACGTGTCTGGCGGTCATCTTCGGTCTGGAGGTGGCGCTCGACAAGTTTCGTGTCGATCAGGGCCGGCGCGATGGCGTTGATCCGCACGTTATGGCGGCCATATTCCACGCCCATGGTTTCGGTCAGGCTGATCAGCGCAGCCTTGGCCGCTCCATAGATTCCTTCGCCCGGTGCGGTGTGGACGCCGTCGATCGAGACGATGTTGAGGATCGCACCGCCATCACGCCCGGCCATGTGGCCTGCAGCCTTGCGCGCGCAGAAGAACGGAACACGCAGGTTAAGCTCGAACAGGGCATCGAACCCCTCCAACGTGGCGTCCTCGATCGGTCCGATGCCGCCCTTCACGCTGCTGCCGCCCCCGGCGTTGTTGACCCAGACATCGATACCACCCATGGCTACGATCGCACTGTCGACCAGACCCAGCCCGGCGTCCATGTCGCTCATGTCTGCGGTTGCGGTGTGGGCCTGGCGGCCCATGGCCCGGATTTCCTCGGCGACTGCCTCGATTTCCGTCGATGTGCGCGACGCCAGCATCACGTCAGCGCCCAGTTCCGCGAAATTCAGCGCGATCTGGCGGCCGATACCGCGCCCCGCTCCGGTCACGACGGCCTTCTTGCCGGCATAGGAAAACATGATGGTCCCTCCCCAGGGTGATGTTTGAGGGATCATCTTTGGTCATGACGAAGGAAATCGCTAGGGGGGGGCAAGCAAGTCGCCGTTTTCCATACTGGCCGGCAACTATGAACACACGATGGCGCAAATCTGGCGGAAACAAGATTGAACAGGGATGACTCCCAAAATTGGGCCAAATTGTTTAACCTGCTGCGCAGACCGTCGAAACATGGCGGCAAATCGGAAACGCGGGAGACGTTAACGAATGGATAAAATCAAACCTCTTATGGAAACCGACGAGTTCCACGACAAGATTCGTGAGGGCAAGTTGACGCGCCGTCAGGCGCACAAGGTCATGGCCTCTGCCGGTATCGGCACGGCCGTGAGTGCCACCATGCCCAACATGGCAGGCGCAGATGGCCACGGCGATGATCTTGTCATGCTGACCTGGGGCGGCTACGACGATGCCGCTTTTGCCCAACAGTATCAGAATCAATATGGCGGACCGCCGGAATATTCGCTGTTTGCGGATCAGGCCGAAGCGCTGGCAAAGATGCGCGCCGGTTTCCATGCCGATGTCGCCTTCCCCTGCATTTCCAAGGTCAAGACCTGGGTCGATGCCGGTGTGGTCGAAGCGGTCGATACCAGCATGCTGAGCCATTGGCCTGATGTGATCGAGTCCCTGAAGGCGATGCCGACTGCGGTTTCGCCCGACGGTGCGCCTTATTTCATCCCGGAAGACTGGGGCACGACCTCGGTGCTGTTCCGCGGTGATCTGGCACCGGAGTATGTCGACGAAGAAAATCACACCTGGGGCATTCTCTGGGACGAGAAGTACTCCGGTCGCCTGGCCTCGCTGGAAGCGATCGAAGATCACTTCAACATTGCCGCGATCTACATGGGGATCGATTTCCTCGACATGTCCCCTGAGGAGATCGAGGCCGTCGCCGACAAGGTTCGCCAGCAAATGCCGCTTCTGCGCATGGTGACTGGCGATACCACGTCGCTGACACAGGCCGTGTTCTCCGGTGAAGTTGTCGCCAGTAGTGCCTGGAACGGCATGATGTTGACCGCTTCGGAAGAAATGGCTGCCGAAGGCACCGAGGGCAAATACATCTGGATGAACCCGAAGGAAGGCGCCCTGACCTGGGTCTGCGGCCTGACGATTCACCCGGCAACCAAGGAGCTTGGTACCTGGGAACAGGCTCATGCCTTGATCGATGCCTACATCGAGCCCGAGTCACAGCATTACGAGCTGATGAACTGGGGCTATGGCGTGGTCAACAAGAAGACCTATGAAATGCCCGATGTCACCGAGGCCTACCTCAACTCGTTGGGCCTTGGCCTGCCGATCGACAAGTTCCTGGCTTCGGGCAAGTTCTCTGCCCATCAGGAGCACTACGGCGAACTGGTCAATCTCTACGACGAAATCCTGGCCGGCATGTAAGCCGACCCAAGGGTCGAAAAGAATGCGGGCGGGTGTTTCGGCACCCGTCCGTTTTCGTTTCGCCCGTTTTCGTCAACGGTCGTAGCGTTTAGTCGCCCGCAGCGTCGCCCAGACGTTTGACACCCGATGACAGCATGATCGCAGTCCAGCCGGTCATAATCAGACTGATGCCGACCATCAGGCCAAGCGCCCAGAGCGCCGTGCTGGGCAGGCCGGCCCAAAGCAGAGCGCCCAGCGCAATATCGATAAGGCCGTTGAAGAGGAGCCAGGCCCAGCTGCGGTTGGGCCGCAGGGCAAAGGCACCCACGGTCTTGGCTGCGCCTTCGGCCAGCAACAGAACGATCACGATGGCAGTCAGCGTGATCGTGCCGGCGACAGGATTGGCGAGCAGAAAGACACCGGCCACAATCGAGACCAGCGCGGCGATCACCGGCCAAAGGCGCGGTCCGCCGTCCTTGGCGCCGATGCAACGGAACAGGCGGGCGATGCCACCGATCAGCAGCAGCACGCCGATCAGTGCTTCGATCGCAAGCGTGAAGACGGCCGGCACGGCGATTGCGATCGTGCCCAGCACGATCAGCGCAAGGCCTTCCCAGAACAGGGCACGCCCTGCAGTGGCCATCATGGTTTGTGGAGTCGGATTGGTCTGATCGTTCATGAATTGAGTCCCCAGTTTCGCCGCCCTACTGACGGCAATTCGTTGTCACACCAGATGTTGTCCGCCGGTTATCATGATTTCTGTGCCGGAGACATAAGCGGCATCATCGCCGCAGAGATAATAGATCGTGCCGGCGACTTCCTGGGGCGTTCCCATTCGGCCCAGTGGAATGCGCGGCAGCATGTCATCGTATTCCGGTGACAGCATCGCGGTTTCGATCTCACCCGGCGCAACGGCATTCACACGGACATTGAGATGCGCGAACTCGCTCGCCATTTCGCGGGTCAGCGCCGATAGCGCGGCTTTTGAGCAGGAGTAGGCGCTGCCGGCAAAGGGGTGGATGCGGTGTCCGGCAATTGAAGTGACATTGACGATGGCGCCCTGGCCCCTGTGCAGCGCTGCAGCAAATCCGCGGGCCAGAATGAGCGGGGCAAAGAAGTTGAGGTCAAAGACCTCGCGCCAGTGTTCCAGGCTGCCGTTCAGGGTGCCCAGGCGTTCCTTGAAGCTGGTCTTGGGCGAAACACCGGCGTTGTTCACCAGGGCATGAACCGGGCCGTCACCGATAAAGGCGTTGGCCTCCACGATGAAACTCTCGATGCTGGCCTGGTCCGAGAGATCGGTCGGAACGTGAAGGTGCGGTGAATCCTCGACTTGCCGGTCCATCGGGATATCGTCGCGTGAGCAGCTCACGACGCGCCAGCCTTCGCGCACAAAGCGGATCACGACCTGATGGCCGATGCCTCGGCTGGCGCCTGTGATGACGACGGTTTTCATGCTTGTTTCACCTGTTGGCCCGGCCACTGATAGGTCACGTCCGGCTCCTGTTCGTGTTAGCTGATTCCAAAACCAACCGCACTCATCCCGTGAGGCTCATATAATCGCCGGGCGGTGGTGTTCGCCTGGAAGGTGTGCAGCATAAATCCCTTTGGGTGCAACCGTTTGATGTCGTCGAGCATGGCGCGGCCGATGCCCTGCCGCTGGTTGTTCGGTCGAACAAACAGCTGATCGACGTGATTTCCATCCATGGAGAAAAATCCGACCGGGTTCTGCCCAATTTCGGCGACGCGTACGTGATCCCAACCCTGAAAGGCATCGTTCATGAAGTCGCGAAACGACTCATCGGTGTAGGTCCATGTCATGAAGGTGTACGCGGCGCGGGTCGCCTGTTTCAGAATGTCGGTCAGATCGTCGATGTCGTCTGGTGTGGCATCGCGCAACACATGGGACTGCGTCATGATGCCTTTCGGCCAAGGACGGCATCGACATCGATTTCATCGATCTGATCGGGATTGAGGAAACGTTCGCCATATTCGCGATAGACCCCGGATTCGATGAAGAGATCAAAGAGTTCGGGGTCAATATGGCCGTCCTTGCGCATGAAGGTCATGATCCTGATTGATTCCGAAATGGTCTTGCCCTGTTTGTAGGGCCTGTCGGCTGCGGTCAGTGCCTCGAAGATATCGGCAATCGCCATGATCCTGGCCGGGATGGACATCTGGTCGCGCGTCAGCCCGCGCGGATAACCGCTGCCGTCCATCTTTTCGTGATGACCGCCGGCGAACTCCGGCACGCGGCGCAGCGATTTGGGGAAGGGGAGCTGCTCCAGCATCTCTATGGTGATCTCCATATGATCGGTGATCACCTTGCGCTCCTCGCCGGTCAGCGTGCCGCGCTCGATACACAGATTGTAAACTTCTTCTTCCGACAGCAGCGGCGTGCTGCGTCCTCCGGCGTCGCGCCAGGTCTTGGCGGCGATGACGTTCACACGTTCCTTCTTGTCGTGGGCCATGAACTCGCCGCCGACATTGGCCAGCTGCAGGAACATCAGGTCTTCATCGAATTCGGCGACCTTGGCGCGGAAGGCCGCTTCCAACGATTCCTTGTCGGAGCCGTCTTCCATGGCGGCGCGCAGATATTCGATCTCGGCATCGCGTTTGGCCGCTGCAAAACGGGTTTCGACCTCGACGATGCGGTCATGAATGGTCTCGAGCTTGGTCGACTTGTCCATGACATATTCAGGCGTGGTGACCTTGCCGATATCGTGTAGCCAGCCCGCGACATGGAGTGCAAAGGTCTGTTCCTGATCCATCGAGAAGGTGCGCAGGGGGCCATCGGTCGCGTTGCAGGCCGCCTGTGCAAGCATTTCGGTCAACGCCGGGACACGGCTGCAATGGCCGCCCGTATAGGGCGACTTACGGTCAATCGCGTTGGCCATGACCTGCATCAGCGATTCGAACAGTTTGCGCTGGCCCAGCAAGAGCAGGTTGTTGTCGAGCGACACGGCTGCCTGGGAAGCCAGCGATTCCACATCGCTCTGCAGCGCAGGATCGAATGCGACCACCGCGCCTTCTTCATCATGTGCATTGATCAACTGAAGGACGCCGATAACCTCGTCCTTGCGATCCTTCAAAGGCACGGTCAGGAACGACTTTGAACGGTAACTGTTCATTTCGTCGAACTTGCGTGTCCCGGAAAAATCGAAGCCATCGGCGTCGTAAGCATCAGGAATGTTGATCGCCTCGCCGGTTAATGCGGCATAACTAGCGACATTCTTTTCGTTAGGTTCGCCGGTTTCCGGGTCATAGATCATCAGATTGGGCAGGGTGATCTTCTGGCCCGAGGTGCCGCCCATGGCAATGTTCAACGTGTCGTTGACCAGAATCGCGAACTCGAGCTGTTCCAGCGGGCGGCGGCGATCAACCCCATCGCGACGGTCTGCAGTATGGCGTCTTTCGGCCGTGCCGTCCGGCGGGCCTGCACTCTGTGTGCGACGGTCGTGGATACGTCGATCACCACCGGTTCGCCGGTCGATCCGTTTGTTTTCGACAAACACTGGTTCGGGTTCGTCTTCGCGTTTGAGATAGATCGTACCGCCATCGGCCCGACACAGGGTCTTGGCCTCCAGCATGATCATCTCGAGCAGGCGGTTGAGATCTTTCTCGCCGGTCAGTGCGACGCCGATCTCGTTCATCCTACTCAAACGCTGGCGACTTGTTTCCAGATCGATATCGCGATGATGCAGATCGGTGACGTCGTTGTAGACCGCGACCAGACCGTCGCCTGAGGGGGTAACACGAACACGCAGTGTACGGCCATCGGCGAGTTGTCTGTCGAAGGTGTTGCGGGGAACATGAGCAGCCACGGCTTCGGCGATCCAGGCATCGCCCGTCATGTCACCAAGTTCCACGAACTCATAGTCAACCATGGCCTGGAGGAAGCCGTTAAGGGTCGCGCCGTCGGCCATGTATGCGCTGGCCGGACCAAACATAGATCGTGCGGTCCTGTTCCAGGACAACAGCCTCAAATCACTATCGAGCACCAGTACGGCACTTGGCAGATGATCGAACGCCTTCACGATCAAGGATCGACGATTGGATGATTTCGTCGCTTGCTGTGACTGCGATGTATCCTGAGCCAGTTCGTTCGGCACGAGCCGCGCTTTCAAGAAAGTGGCCTGATAGCAGCGCAAACGGGGGAGAACCCGGATTTGCTGCGTGCTGAATCGTAACGCCTGTCCCCGTGAGGAACAAGTGATCGTCGATTCAGATGGTCAAGTTGTCACAGGAATCGGCGGTTTCAGGTCGTGTCCTGCAATCAATGTGTGAACAGCACCGGGAGATCGGCATGATTCAGCATGAACCGTGTCGCGCCACCCAGGATCAACTGGCGAAGTTTACCCTGGCTGAACGCGCCCATAACAAGGAATGAAGCTTTTTCGTTATGGGTAATTTCCAGCAGGGTGTCGCCGATATTGGTCCAGTTGGTCGGCAGGTTGTGGACATGACAACTGATGCCGTGGAGGGCCAGGTAGGTCGCCAGAGAATCAGGGCCTGGACCGCGCATCGAGCCTTCTTCGGGCGCCAGAATAGCGACCTCCTGGGCTTGCTGGAGCAGGGGCATGGCGCGATGAACCGCGCGGGCCGCCTCGGCGCTGCCGTTCCAGGCGACCGCGGCATTGCCGCTGAGGTCCGACACGTGCCCTGATGGAACCAGCAGCAGGCCGCTGCCCGATTCCATCAACACCGATTCTGCGACAACCTCTTCCTTGGCATCGCCATCGGCCGTGGGGCGAGAGGCGACAACCAGATCCGAAAGACGTCCCCGTTCGGCGATCACCTCGTCCTCGCGGCCTTCTTCCTGGCGGAACGTGACCGAGGCATGGCCGTGGGCCGGTGTCTGGGTGATTTCGACACCCAGGCGCTCGGCGATGCCGACAAGATCATGGGAGGCGCTGTCAGCGCGCCGATCAATGTCCTGTTCGGCTGTGGCGATAATCTCCTCGATCACGGCACCGGTCATGCCTTCGGTCATGAAGGCGACGGCATCGCGCGGGTTTCGGCGCACATTGATCGCTTCGACATGGGCGTTGAAGCGCTTGGCCATCAAAAGGGCCGTTTCGAGCGCGCCCTGGCCCTCATTGGTGCCGGAAGCAGCGACCAGAATCTTGGCAAGTGTCATGGCGTGATCCCCCGATCCGATGGCTTGTATAGGCTGGCACCAGTTTAGGATGTTTCACGGGCTTGCGCCACGCTGCGGTGTTCTGCAACCAGGACTAGCTTGTTGAGGGAACCGGAGAATGTGGTTCTTCGTGGCCGACCGGGTCCTGATGAATGATCACTTCGGCGCCTGGAAAATCGTTCATGATCAGGAGTTCAACCTCATCGGCGATGTCGTGGGCCTGGAGCAATGACAGATCCGGCTCAAGTTCCAGATGAAGCTGGATGAACGGCTGGATACCCGAGCTTCGTGTCCGCAGATCGTGAAGTCCGCGTGTGTCGGGATGGCTCCAGACGATCGTCTTGATCCGGTCGCGCTCGTCTTTCGGGAACTCCCGGTCCATCAGCAGATCGAACGAGCGCATCGCAACGCTCCACGAACTGAAAGCGATATAGAATGCGATCGCGATGGCTACGACACCGTCAAGCCACCACAAACCGAATTGGGAAGCCCCGACAAGGGCGATGATGACGCCGACGTTGAGCATGATATCCATGCGGTAATGCAGGGCATCGGCACTGATCGCGGTCGATTGCGTGCGTTTCACGACAAGGTTCTGGAACAACACCAGCCCGAGGGTCAGCAGCAGCGAGAACAGCATCACGCCGATCCCGATCTCACCGTTGTCGATTTCGTGGCCGGTGTTAAGGCGGCGGATCGCCTCAAACACGATAAAGACGCCCGATCCGGCAATGAACGCAGCCTGGACCAGACCTGCCAGAGGTTCGGCCTTGCCGTGGCCGAAGCGATGTTCGGCGTCGGCCGGTTGCAGGGCGTGGCGCACGGCAAGCAGATTGATCAGGGAAGTGAATGCGTCGAGCAGCGAATCGACGAGCGACGACAAAAGGCTGACCGAACCGGTCATCATGGCCGCGCCGATCTTGGCGATGATCAGGATGAGCGCGACACAGACCGAAGCGATCGTCGCAATGCGCATCAGGCGCGCGCCGGCGGCATCGACCCGGCCAACGCCGCCGTTTTTGATATCAGGGCTTTGCGTCATGTCACGGAAACAGGCGCTCTGTCGTCCAGGGCGCTTCGTCGCCGTCACGGCTGAACACGACGCGCTCGTGCAGGCGGAACGGCTTGCCGGCCCAGAATTCGATCCTGTGGGGGACAATCCGGAAGCCCGACCAGTAGGGCGGCCGCGGCACGGTCCCGATGTTGAACTTCAGAGCCATTTTGGCGACGTTTTTTTCCAGGTCATAAGCGGTCGCCATGGGGCGCGATTGCTGGCTCGCCCAGGCGCCAAGCTGGCTGTCGCGATGGCGGCTGGCAAAATAGGCGTTGGCCTCAGCGGCTGTAACCTGTTCGACCCGGCCCTGCACCCGCACCTGGCGTTCCAGCGGCATCCAGTGAAAACACAGGGCCGCCTTGGGGTTGGACAGCAGCTCCTGGCCCTTGCGGCTTTCATAGTTGGTGTAAAAAACAAAGCCATCTGGGCCGTAACCCTTGAGCAGCACCATACGCAACGAGGGTTGGCCATCGCTGTCGGCTGTCGCCAAAGCCACTGCTGTGGGTTCCTTGATGCCGCATGAACCGGCATCGGCATACCATTCTGCAAAAACATCGTAGGGATCACGGTCGTCGATGCGTGCCATCGTCATGTATCCTGGGTTATAATGTGATGGGTGTGTGACCGGCGTTCACTTTGAACAGCGCCGCCAACACCCCATCTTAGGTTTGGAAGCCCCCGAAAGGGCCAGGCAAGTTGTGGGCCATGTTATGGCCGGAATTCCTGCCTAGGGCTAGAGGGCCAAGGTGTTGCTCGTGTTAACCGCAGCTGGGAAGAATCTCATGTCGACTATGAAAATCGCCGCGTTGGCCGTTGCCGGCGCTTTGTCGCTCTCCGCCTGTTCAGAGACTGCCGGCGGTAAGGAAACCGCAGGCACGCTTCTGGGTGCTGCCGGTGGCGCGCTTCTGGGTTCGCAGGTCGGTGGCGGCAGCGGCCAGATCTTTGCCGCGATCGGTGGCGGGCTTCTGGGCGCCTATCTGGGCAACCAGGTCGGCCAGTCGCTTGATCGTGCCGATCAGGCATACGCATCGCAGGCCGAAACGGCGGCCCACAATGCACCGGTTGGTGAAACCATCAGCTGGAACAATCCCGAATCGGGCAATTACGGCACCTTCACGCCGGTGCGCGACGGTAC
Organism: Rhodospirillaceae bacterium; assembly: GCA_018700655.1. Lineage (GTDB taxonomy): Bacteria > Pseudomonadota > Alphaproteobacteria > SP197 > SP197 > SP197. Next base: position 14,825 of record JABIUG010000036.1, read on the forward strand.
CGACCAGAGCGGCTCCTATTGCCGCGAGTACCAGACCACAGTGACGGTCGGCGGCGAATACGAGCAGGCCTACGGCACGGCATGCCGTCAGCCCGATGGTTCGTGGAAGGTCGTCAACGCACCGAGTTGATCCCGGCAGGGCCTGCCTGGGCAGCCCTGACCGTTATCAACGGTTCCGCATCAGTCAGCGAAACTTGCCAGGACTCGCGCCTCGATACTTTTTCGGGGTGGCGGGTCCTTGGGCGTTTGCGGATCGTCAAACGCGGTGTGGAGCGTGAAACGGGCACGCCCGTCCCTGGCGGAATCATATCCCTTGATCAGGATCGCCTCGTCCACGGTCATTTCTGGTGCGTAAAACCAGCGGTGATCGGGGTTGAACAGGCTGTGATAAATCTCTCCGATCCGGTCGGGATAGATTAGATTGGCGAGGGTGAGATCACCTGGCGCCATGCTGCGGGCATCGATAATCGCCAGCGGCGCGACCAGAACCGGGCCTTCGATCGGCCGCCAGACGTTGATTTCAATGAACCTCGCGCCAAGCCAGTGCTCGGCTTCTTGCGGTGAAAGCAGGTCACGCACGCGTTTGGGGCCTGATTCTTCGGTGTAATCGTTATGCACCAGACGCACCGGGGCGCGCATGATCGTGCTTTCCTCGTGACCGCCACCTTCGATCCGGATCGTGTGGTCGAACACGACCGATTTGTTGGCCCCGGTTGCGCGTGTCACCAGGTCGGCGATCTCGGCGTAATAATCCCGCTCGACAGCCTCTGCGTCATAGAAATCCGTGACGCCAGTGTCGTGATGCACAATTTCGAAGCCTTCCCGGTCGAGTGAGGGGGTGGCGAGCTGGCGCATATTGCAGATCTCGGTGGGGAAACGGCCATAGTTGCCATCGCGTACCGGATTGCCGGGATTTTCGTAGTGGATGACCGGAGGGATATCCAGATTGGCCAGGTAGACCAGTTCTGCCGTGACACTGTCGATCGGATCGGGTTGGGTCTTTTGTGCTGCCAGTGCCATGGTTTTGTGTCCTCTTGCCTGTCCGTTCTGATGACGAATATTGTCTCCTGCGATCACTCAACAACGTATGATAACTGGGGTTGCACTAGAATTCCTAATGCCTTCCACTGCGAATTCGCACACAGCAGACGCGTTGGCCCGTTTCGGGCTTTTGTGTAGGATCAGACATCTTCGGGAACGGCAGCCGCCGTCTCCGGCACACCAACAACGATACGAGGAACGCATGACTGAAGCCGGCTCACTGATGGCAGGCAAACGCGGGTTGATCATGGGCGTGGCCAACGAGAGGTCGATCGCCTGGGGCATCGCCCGCACTCTGGCAGCGCACGGCGCCGAACTGGGTTTCACCTATCAGGGTGATGCGCTGGCCAAGCGTGTCATCCCGCTGGCCGAGAGTGTCGGCTCCAGTCTTATGGTCGATTGCGACGTGACCGACGAAGTGAGCATGGACCGGGTCTTCGAAACGGTCGCCCAGCAGTGGGGCAGCCTTGATTTTGTCGTTCACGCGATTGCCTTCTCCGACAAGGAAGAACTCAAAGGCCGTTATGCCGACACGACGCGCGACAATTTCCTGCGCACCATGGATATCTCTTGCTTCAGCTTCACCTCGGTTGCGCGCCGGGCATCGGAACTGATGAATGACGGCGGCAGCCTGGTCACGCTGACCTATTTCGGCGCCGAACGCTGGATGCCCCATTACAACGTCATGGGTGTCGCCAAGGCTGCGCTGGAGGCCAGCGTGCGTTACCTCGCCGCCGATCTCGGCGAAAAGGCGATCCGCGTCAACGCGATCTCGGCCGGGCCGATCAAGACGCTCGCAGCTTCAGGCATCGGCGACTTCCGCTACATCCTGAAATGGAACGAATACAACTCACCCCTGGGACGCAACGTCACGATCGACGAAGTCGGTGGCTCCGCGCTGTACCTCACCAGCGATCTCTCGACCGCGGTTTCAGGTGAGGTTCATCATGTCGATTGCGGCTACCACATCGTCGGGATGAAAAATCCCAAGGCGCCCGACCTCTCGGTCGCCTGAGGCATCATGGCCGGTAACAGCTTCGGACATCTCTTCCGGGTCACGACCTGGGGCGAAAGCCATGGGCCCGAAATAGGCTGTGTGCTCGATGGCGTGCCGCCGCGCATCGCCTTGAGTGAAGCCGAGATCCAGCACTGGATGGATCGGCGCAAACCCGGACAGTCGCGTTTCACGACGCAGCGCAAGGAACCCGACACAGTGGAGATCGTTTCGGGCTGGTTCGAGGGCCAGACCACGGGAACGCCGCTGGCGATGATCGTGCGCAATGTCGATCAGCGCTCGAAGGATTATGGCGACATTGCCCAGAAGTACCGCCCGGGCCATGCCGACTACACCTATGACGCCAAGTACGGCATCCGCGACCATCGCGGCGGCGGGCGTTCCAGCGCGCGCGAAACTGGGATGCGCGTCGCCGCTGGAGCAGTTGCGCGCAAGGTGTTGGGCGAGGGCATCAAGATTCGGGGGGCGGTCGTCCAGATCGGGCCCTATCGGATCGACCGCGATAAGTGGAACTGGGACGAAACCGAAAAGAACCCGTTCTGGTGCCCCGACAAGGCAATCGCAGGGCAGTGGGAATCGTTCCTGGATGGTGTGCGCAAGCAGGGTTCATCGGCCGGAGCCGTGATCGAGATCCAGGCTTCCGGGGTTCCGGTCGGGCTGGGTAGCCCGATCTATGACAAGCTCGACAGTGACCTTGCCGGGGCATTGATGACGATCAATGCCGTCAAGGGCGTCGAGATCGGCGAAGGCTTTGGCCTCGCCGCCGAACCCGGCGAAACCGCCGCCGATGAAATGGCCATGGGCAACGAAGGCCCGCGCTTTCTGTCGAACAAGGCTGGCGGTGTGCTGGGCGGCATCTCGACCGGTCAGGATCTCGTGGTGCGTTTTGCGGTCAAACCGACCAGCTCGATCCTGCATGAACGCCAGACCGTCGATCGCGCGGGCAAGAACACCACGGTCCAGGTCAAAGGCCGGCACGACCCCTGTGTCGGCATCCGGGCGGTTCCGGTTGGAGAAGCGATGATGGCCTGCGTTCTGGCCGATCATCTGCTGCGCCACAAGGCCCAGTGCGGCTAGTGATAGTCCTGCTGCTGGTGACCACGGTTGCCACCTTCGCGTCGGATGAGACGCCAAACGACAATGGGCCGGCGACCCTACAGCCCGAGATTTGTCACGTTCATTGTTCCAAGGGCGGTGTCGTGATCAGGAGTTTCGAGTTCGTGCAGCTCTTTGCCTCGCGCCGCTCGTTCCTGTCGGTCATCTATGCCGATGGCGACCACCAGCACTATGCCGCGCTCTACGGCTTGATCTGTGAGATCGTGCCGATCGAAACGCCATCGGCCAGCTAGGACGGATTTAGGCTGCGCGTTTTAGCGCCCCTTCGAAGAAACCCAGCCAATCATCGCCATCGACGACGAAGTTGTAGCCGGTCACCAGCCTGGGCCGGCGTTCCCGTGCGAGTTGCAACAGTCGGTCGCCCCCAGCCGCGATTTCGGTCTTGTCGCTGAACGGATTAAGCCGCATTGCCTTGTTGGGTGGGAAGGCGAAGTCGCAGGCAAACAGCACGTTGCTATAGAAGTAGACGGTGAAACCGGAAGTGTGGCCGCCGATTTGGAAGGCCTCGATGCCGTGGCTGGTGAAGTCGCCGGTGAAGGCGTCATCGACCGAGAAGGCGGCCGCCAGCGGGCTCAGTGTTTCGGCCTGATGGATGTGTACCTTGGCGTCCCACTGCGCGCGGTACTGGTTCGAAGCGCCCATGAAGTCCTTGTGCGTGAAGAAGATATCGCTGACCGGTTCGAGTGTTCGGTTGAACGCGCTGGGGCAATCGATCCAGACCGGACCGTCGGCGGTCTCGATCCGGTAGCAGGCGTGTTCGAGGCCAAGACGGGGGCTCGATTTCAGTTGCGTGATGCCTTCGGCCACGGGCGTTGATCCGACCCGATAGGTCTCTTCGCCCGCCTCCCAGCTCACGAACTTGTCGTGGCGCGCGCCGCAGAACGGGCAGACATCGGGCATCTTGCCGATCATGTTGTAACCGCAGGGCAGGCAGACCCATTGCTGCAAGGGGAAATTCGCGTTGAGATCAATCATGACAAGCTCCGTCGTTGGGTCATGATACCACGGAGCATTCCGGCAAGGAGGAACGATGGCGACCGGGAACGTTTCAGCCGCCGATCTGATTGATCTCGCCCGCTATCCCCTGGGTGACCTCGAGGCACACGATGGCGCGAGGCTGGTGGAAAGCGGCCGTTGCACAATCGACCGCGATGGCATTCTGGTTCTCGACGGTTTTGTGACACCCGATGCCGCCACCCTGATGACCGCCGAGGCCGAGGCAGTCGCGCACGAAGCCTGGTTCTGCCTCCATCGCCACACCGTTTATCAGACCCCTGGCGATCCCGATCTTCCCGCCGATGATGCGCGTTCCCGTCTGGTCAAGAGCGACAAGGGTAATGTCGCCAAGGACCGCATTCCCGCCGATGGCCCACTGCGCGCCCTGTTCGACTGGACGCCGCTACGTTCGTTCCTTGCCGCCGTGCTGGGCCTGCACGAACTCCACCCCTATGGCGATCCGCTGGCGGGGCTGATGATCAACGTGAACCGGACCGGGGAAACCCTTGGCTGGCATTTCGACAATGCCGAATTCGCCGTCACCCTGATGCTGAAACCACCCCTGGCCGGCGGCACCTTCCGTTATCTGCCCGGCATCCGCAGCGGCGATGCGGCTGAGCACGCCGCAGTCAACCGTGTGCTCGGAGGTGATGAAACCGGCCTGATTGACCTCGCGCCGCCCGCCGGCACCCTGATGATCTTTCGTGGACGCGAGTCTCTGCACTGCGTCACCCCGGTCATCGGGCCGCAGGCCCGCCTGGTCGGCGTCCTCAGCTACGCTCGCGAACCCGGCCGGACGATGGGCGCACAGTCCCAGCGCCTGTTTCACGGGCGGGTTTCCTAGACGGATGCGATCTGCTCTAGCGGATCGGCGGGGCGAACTGCAGGCCGCCGTTGGTCCACAGCGCATTCTGACCGCGCGCAAGTGCCAGAGGGGTGTTCTGACCGAGGTTACGATCATAGACCTCACCGTAGTTGCCGACATTGCGGATGAGGATGGTGGCCCAAACGTTTGTCAGCCCGATGTCCGAGCCAAAGGCGCCGGTCTTGCCGAGCAGGCGCATGGTGGCGGGGTCGGTGCTGCGATCCATGTCCCAGACGTTGATCGTGTTCACGCCAAGATGCTCGGCGTTCAGCATGGCAAAATGAACCCATTGAACGGCATCGGCAAACGCTGCGTCGCCCATGCGAATGGCCGGCTCGGTGGGTGACCTGGAGATATTCTCTGGGAGCAAATAGTGCGCACCCGGACTGCTGAGTTGCCGAGCCAATCCATGAAGGACAGCGCGATCGGCGGCCAGGGCGTCACATCCTCCGTTGTCATAGGTCACCAATGCCTTAGCGAAGGTGTCAGAGGTTACCAGTTCGTGCTGCATTCCATGTTTCGTGAAATAGTCCGCCACATCCGGTGCGCTTGTGGTTCCCTTGATGACGCAGACATAGGAGCCAGACAGCTGCAGAGTAGAGTTAGCACTCATGTCTTTACGGACTATGAGAGCCTGGGTGTCGAAAAACGTGACGACGGGGAATGTGAGGCCAAGCTCGGTGCCGCCGCTGCTGGTCCATGTGGAATGGTTTGCCAGAAGGTTGATGTCGCCGTTCTTCAACGACGTGAACCCCTCCGAGGGCGAAAGCGGCGTGAACCTTACCGCCTCCGCGTCGCCCAGGGTTGCCGCGGCAACGGCACGGCAGAAATCGACATCGAAGCCGGACCATTCGCCGTTGGCCTGTTGCGACGAGAAGCCGCGCAGATCCCGGCTTACGCCGCAATCAAGCCAGCCCTTTGCAAACATGTCGTCGATCGTTCCGGCGGATGCCGGCCCGATATGCATGTTCATCACGAAGGCGACGATGATCGCCAGAATCAGTTTTCTTGCCGTGTCGCTGATCTCCAGAAGGTTGGTGTGATAGCCCGGCAACAGGCTGGTACCGATGCAGACCTGCACCAAGTCGGAAGTTGTCGTGCCGGAACTATGCACTCTCATTCAGCACCCCGAAGCCGTTGGGCAATCTTGCCAAACGGGCAGCTCTATTCGGCTGCGCCGGGGGCTTCTCTGTCGAGTTCGTCCCAGTCCATCTCAGGATTGTCGAGTTTGCCGCGGTAGGTGACGCGGTACTCGTAGACGTCGGTGATCATGTTTTCTGTCCACAGGCCGCAGCGCGTGGGTGGGAACTTCGCCGGGTTGTCCGCAGCGGTGAACTGCGGCAACGGGCTCACGACACAATCGTAATTGGCGCCGAAGAAAAACGGGAACGAGACACGTTCCTTGCCCGTGTCGTTGATCACACGGTGCGGGGTCGAGACAAATTCGCCATTGGTCCAGCGCATCAGCATATCGCCGATGTTGATCACGATGGCGCCGGGGATCGGGGTCGCCTTTATCCACTCGCCCTCGCGGTTGCCGACCTGCAGGCCGCCGACCTGATCCTGCAGCAGCAGCGTGAAACACTCATAGTCGGTATGGGCGCCGATGCCGATCTGATCGGGATCGATCGGGCCTTCCTGGGGCGGATAATAGATCAGGCGAAGCTGGCCCATCGGCCGGGTGATCTTGTCGTCGAACCAGCCCTGGGGCAGGCCCAGCGTCATCTCGAAGGCACGGAACATCGTCACGCCGAGCTGGTGGACCGCCTCGTAGTAGTCGTACACCTCTTCGCGGAACCCCGGCAGGTTGTCGGGCCAGACATTGGGCCCCAGCATGATGTTGCCGGCGAGGTAATCGGGATCGTCTTCGGGCAGCTCCATGGAGATTTCGTAACCTTCCTGGAGGTCAGGTTTCTTGGTCGCATCGGCATAAAGCGCACCGTTGCGGACGTAACCGCGGTGGCGCTGCACGACATTGGTGTCGAGCTTCATCTTTTCTTCGACCGGCTGATGGAAGAACCGTTTGGTCTGGCCCATCAGCTTGTCGATAATCTCTTCAGAGATGCCGTGATTGGTGACGTAGAAAAACCCGACCTGGCGGCAGGCATCGCCAATCTCCCGGGCGACACGGGCCTTGGCTTCATCGTCGCCGTTAAAAAACGGCCCGATATCGATCAGCGGAATGGCGTCAAAGTCGACGGAGCGGGCTTCGATCGTGTCGGTTTTTTGCAGTGCTGACGTGGCTGCCATGGTCGGTTGCCTCGGATGGTCTGTAAGTTGGCCGCATTGTGAACAAGCTGGGCTGCGGGGGCAAGCGATGCAGACTTAACGCGATCTGCTCTAACGCATCCCCTCGATGATCATGCGTGAGAGATGGAGTGGTGCTTCGTCCCAATAGGGCGAGAGCCGCCCGCCGTCATAAGCTGGCGATGTGCGCCCTTTCTGAAGACTTTCGATCAGACCGACGTCCTCGCTGTTGAGATCGTGCCACATGTCGAGCACGGCCTCGCGCTGTTGGGCCCAGTCGGGTGAGGTCGCTGCTTCACCGATCAGGTAGATATCGATCCGCTCGTGGCAGCGGCCCGGTGCGATCGGCGTGACGTGAAAGCTCGCCACGTGATCGGGATAGACCTCGAAGCCGAACGGTACCGGCAGGATGAACCACAGGCCCTGATGGGCGGTTTGATCGGAAAGGTCGGGAAAATGCGGCAGGCCCTCGCCGCGTCCTGCCTGGGCCTGTTTGAAGAGGTAGCGGTTCCACATGACATGGCGGTCAATTTTGCTGGGTTCGCGTTCGGCCATCGGCACAAAGGCATGCAGGCGTGGATGCGCTGCGAACACATGATAGGGCTCGATGTAGTTCTCCATCGCGAATTTCCAGTTGGTCGCGATGTCGAAATGAACGGTCCCGGCGTAACGCGACGCTGTGAGGTCGTAGCCCGTGATCTTCTCGAGAGCCGGTGCGAGATAGTCGGCAAGCGGCGGCGCCTTGCCGTCGATGTTGATGAAGATCCAGTGGTGCCAGACTTCCGTGCGCACCGGCACGAGCCCCGGCCCGTCTCCGTCTTTTCCCGTGACGTCATGGTGGCCGCCGCCGTGAAAATGCGGACGTGTCCGCAGGTTGCCGTCGAGCCCGTAGGCCCAGGCATGATAGGGGCAGGTCAACAACTTCAGGCCGGAACAGGGCTTGTCGACCAGAACGGCGCCGCGGTGTCGGCAGACGTTATGGAAGACCCGGACGTCTCCGTCGTGATCGCGCAGGATGAGAAGCGGCATGCCCGCTGTCGTGACCGGCAACGCATCGCCGGGATCGGGGATGTCCTGGACAAACCCTGCGACAAACCAGTTGCGTGCGAACAGGCGCTCGAACTCCAGTTTTTGCCAGGCTTCGTCGGTGTAGCAGGCATTGGGAAGCGAGGAGGCATCGCTGAGAGGGCGCTCCAGGGCTTCCAGTGCATCAGCACCCAACATCGCTTCGACGTCGCTCCAACTCGAACGTGGTGTGATGCCCTGATGCGCCATGGTGATCTCTCCGGGGGCAGGCCAAGTCGCAAATCTAGAAAGGGTCGGATCACCGTGCAATATGGAATTGTCCTGTGGTCAAAAAAATGCAGTATATTTTGCCATACAACGCGGCAGTGAAATAGGCATGGCGACCTTCCCGAAGCTCTTTGAGCCGATCGAAATCGGCGGTCACACGATCAGGAACAGGCTGTTTTTCCCGCCCCACGGCACTTCGCTTGGCGATCAGGGCGTCGTGGGCGACCGGCTGATTGCCTATCACAAGGCCCGCGCATGCGGTGGTGTCGGCATGATTGTGGTGGAAGGCATGTCGATGCACGAGAGTTTCGACATCCCCTCGGGTTACATCCTTGCCGGACGAGAGGAAGTGGTGCCGGGTTTCAAGAGGCTGGCGCAGGCGGTTCAACAACACGACACCCGGCTGGTGGGCCAGCTGTTCCATCCCGGTGTTGCCATGCGCGCGACACTCGATGGGTCCAGGCGCCCGGTCTATTCGGCCTCTGATACGCCGTTCGAGCGCTATAGCCTGATGCCGGTGCCGGCTTCCCATGATCTGATCGGAGAATGGGTCGCGGGCTATGCAAGGGCTTCGTTGCATATGATCGAGGGTGGATTCGACGGCGTCGAGATCCTGGCGAGCATGGGTTATCTGATTGCCCAGTTCCTCAATCTCCGGACCAACCGGCGCAACGACCAGTATGGCGGCAGCCTCGAAAACCGCATGCGCCTGCTCACCGAGATCCTGAGTGCGATACGCAAGGCGATCGGCGAGGGGCCCATTCTGGGTGTGCGCGTAACCGATGGCGATGTGACACCCGACGCCATGGAGGCCGCCGAAATTCTGGAAGTCTGCCGGGCGCTCGAGGCCGGCGGGCTGATCGATTACATCAGCGTGATCGGCGGCAACACATCGACCGCACGCGGCTGGATCGATGTCTTCCCCCATATGGCGATCGGCCATGGCCATGTTGCCGACAACGCCGCTGCGCTGAAGGCCGGACTTTCTTTGCCGGTTCTGGTTGCCGGGCGCGTCAATCAACCCCAACTGGCTGAGGAAATTGTTGCCAGCGGCAAGGCCGATATGGTCGGTATGGTGCGCGCGTTGATCGCCGACCCGCGTTTTCCGGCCAAGGCACAAGCGGGTAATCCCGATGCGATCCGAGCCTGCATCGGCTGCAACCAGGCCTGTGTCGGTCACCGCCTGCAGTATTTTGGCGTCTCCTGCATCCAGCATCCCGAAACCGGTCGCGAACTCATCTATGACCACGACAAGGCCCCGGCCGAAACGCGGCGCAAGGTCATGGTGGTCGGGGGCGGGCCCGGCGGCATGAAGGCTGCCGCCATCCTGGCCGAACGCGGTCATGCCGTGACGCTGCACGAGGCTTCCGGTCAGCTGGGCGGTCAGGCGCTTCTGGCACAGGCCCTGCCGGGCCGCGAAGAGTTTGGCGGCATCGTCACCAATCTGGCAGCCGAGATGGAGCGCTCGGGCGCGAAGGTTTTGCGCAATTCGCAGGTCACCGCAGCCATGGTGCGCGAAGCAGCGCCCGATGCCGTTGTTGTGGCGACCGGCGGCCAGCCGCACCGTCCCGAATTCGACGGCGCGCAAGAGGCCCATGTCGTTGAGGCCTGGGCAGTGATCCGGGGCGAAGCCAATGTCGGCGGGTCGGTCGTGGTGGCCGACTGGAAGAACGACTGGATCGGGCTGGGTGTCGCCCACAAGCTGGCGCTTGACGGCTGCCGGGTTCGCCTTGCCGTGACCGGAATGGTGCCGGGCCAGAACCTGCAGGATGGGGTGCGCGACTTCTGGATCGGTGAATTGCACAAACTGGGTGTCGAGATGATCCCCTATGCCCGGCTCTACGGCGCCGATGCCGATACCGTCTATCTGCAGCACACGGTCAACGATCAACCAATCATCTGCGACGAAGTCGAAACCCTGGTGCTCTCACAAGGCACGCGCCGTGACGTGACGCTGGCCGAGGACCTGGCCGACTGGACGGGCGAGCTTCACGTGATCGGCGATGCGCTTTCTCCGCGCACTGCGGAGGAGGCGGTACTCGAAGGCCTGAAGGCGGGGATGGCGATATGATGACGAGCGATGACCAACTGGACCCGGTCGCTGTCGCGCTTGGCAGCGACATCCGTGGCCTGCGCAAGACCAACGGCCTGACCCTGACTGAGCTGGCCGCACGCACCGGCCGCTCGGTCGGGTTTCTGAGTCAGGTCGAACGTGGCCTGAAGAAACCCTCGGTCGGAACGCTGCAAAGCTTGGGTGATGCCCTGGGCATGGGGATAGGCTGGTTCCTGCAGGGTGCCGAAACCGGCGATGATCCCGATGAACGTGCCGTTATCGTGCGCCGACACCAGCGCCGGCGGCTATCCTATACCGGCCTTTCCAGCACCGACTATCTTGGCATGCAGGACTATCTGGTCTCGCCCGATTTCAACGCCAATCATGCCCTTGTGGTGACAACTTACGAACCCGGCGCCAACACCGGCGACGACCTCAACGGATATGAAGGCGAAGAATCCGGGATGGTTCTTTCAGGCGTGATCATTCTGGATCTGGGCAAGAAGGCCTATCGGCTGGAAACCGGCGACAGCTTTCATTTCGACAGCACGGTGCCCCATCGCTACAGCAACCCGGGGCCGGAACCGGCAAGCACGATCATGGCGTTGGTGCCGATGGCCCTGCGTTATGGGCATGCCCATCGCGGCCCCGATGACGACAAGGCCTGAGGTATGGGAACTTCGGATGTGATGCAGGCCATTCCCGCGACCATGCGCGCCATGGTGACCACCGGCCACGGCGGTCTCGAAAAGCTGGAATTTCACAGCGACTGGCCTGTACCCCGTCCGGCTCCGGGCGAGGTATTGATCAAGGTCGGCGCCTGTGGCTGCAACAACACCGATATCAACACGAGAACGGCCTGGTATTCAGAAAGCGTCAAGACGGGGATCACGAGTGATGGTGGTGCCGGCGGGTTCGATGAGATCCAGCCCGAAGCTGCCTCATGGGGCGGCAGGCCGATCGCGTTTCCCCGAATTCAGGGGGCTGATGCCGTCGGACGGATCGCCACCGTTGGCGAAGGTGTCGATGCAGGCCGGATCGGTGAGCGCGTCATGGTCGACGGCTGGTTACGGCCAGGTGATGACATCGAGAAATGGGGTTACTGGGGCAGTGAGGCCGATGGCGGTTTTGCCGAATTCGCCACCTGCCCGAATGAAAATGCCGTGAAGGTCGAAAGCGTTTTGTCCGATACAGAACTGGCAACCTTCATGGTCGCCTTTTCCACCGCCGAGGGCATGATCCGCCATGTCGATCCCAAACCCGGTGAGTGGGTGCTAGTGACCGGTGCATCCGGCGGCGTGGGTACTGCGGCGATCCAGCTCGTGAAACGGCGTGGCGCGCATGTGGTCGCTCTATGTGCTGCGGCCAAGGCAGATGAAGTGAAGGCGCTTGGGGCCGACGCCATTGTGGCGCGCGACACCGACGATCTCGTCGCCGCGATTGCCGCCATCACACCATCGGGCCAGGTCGAAGGCGTGGTCGATGTCGTCGGTGGTCCCCTGTTCGGCGCGATGATTGCGGCCCTGCGGACCGGAGGACGTTATGCATCCTCGGGCGCCATTGCCGGCCCTGAGGTCAACTTCAACCTGCGCCATTTGGTCTACCGCGATCTCGAGTTTCATGGCTCGACCTGCACACCGCCAGAGGTCTTCCATGATGTCGTGCGCTACATCAAGACGGGCGAGGTACACCCCGTGCTTTCGGCGACCTATCCGCTGGAGCAATTGGCGGAAGCGCAGGCTGCTTTCCTCGAAAAGAACTACATCGGCAAGATCGTCATCGAGATCTGAGTGCGTCGTCAGATGCTGTCGATGAAGGTGCGCTGTTCGTCGCTCAGTTTGTCGTGGCTGCGTTCGGCGTAGAGGTCGCGCACCCGTTCACGCTGTTCGAGACGGTGGGCATAGGACGGTGGCAGCACCTCCCACCAGGCCTCGATCCCCAGTTCGCGTGCGGCACGGGCGGGCCAGTTGGCATCCAGCATCAGTTCCCGGGCCATGGCGATGACATCGGCCTTGCCCTGGGCCAGGATCGTTTCGGCATGGTCGGGTTCGGTGATCTCGCCGACCGCGGCGGTGGCGATCCCTGCTTGGTTTCGGATCGTCTCGGCATAACCCACCTGGTAACCCGGGGTGCGTGGCACGATCGGCATGTCCGTATCGCCCTGTATGCCGCCTGAGGAACAATCGACCAGATCGACCCCGCGCGCTTTCAGTTCGCGCGCCAGAACCACCGTGTCGTCGATGTCCCAGACGCCGCCCTTGCCGTCGACGCAGGATGCCCGCCACCACAGCGGTAAATTTTCCGGCCATGCGTCGCGCACGGCTTCGGCAATCTCGAGTGCAAACCGCATCCTCCCATCCCGATCGCCGCCATAGCCGTCGCTACGCTGGTTGGTCAGGGGCGAAAGGAACTGGTGGATCAGATAGCCGTGAGCGCCGTGGATTTCGATCAGGTCAAACCCTGCTTCGCCCGAAAGCCTGGCGCTTTCCACGAAAGCGGCGATGACCGTGGCGATGTCGTCGCGATCCATCTCATGGGGCAGGAGGTGGGCGGGTGTGTCGGGCAGGGGGCTCGGGGCCAGGGCGGTCCAGGGCGGCTGATCCGGCGCTGTGTTTTCGGGCGTCAGCGGGGTCCAGCCCTGCATCGCACTGTGGCACGAACCCTTGCGCCCGCTGTGGCCAAGCTGGACGGCCGGAATGCCATCAAACTGACGGATGGCTTCCGTGACCCGCCGGTAGGCCGGGATCTGATCTGATTTCCAGAGCCCGGCACATTGGTAGGTCTTGCGCCCGCGCGCTTCGACGGCGGTTTCTTCGACGAAGACAATTCCGGCGCCACCCATGGCAAGCCTTCCCATGTGGATCAGGTGCCAGTCGGTCGGTGCGCCATCGACGGATTCGTACTGGCACATCGGCGCCACAACGATCCGGTTCTTGGCGGTCAATCCTCGTTGGGTGAAAGGCTGAAACAGAAGCGGGTTCGCGTCAGGCGTGTTCATTCTCACCCATCGTGGTGCGCCACAGGCTCTGCCAATGGGCGACCGAATGCTCGCTGTGGCCAGCCGTTGTCTGATTTTTGTCAACCATCAGGACGCCGCGGTCGTAGCCGAGGTTGTTGAGGCCGATCTGGACCTCTTCGACCAGATCGACATCCTCCTGGAGGGTGGTACGGGCATGGTCATCGACGACCCTGTCGCGTTCGGCTTCGGCCACCCAGGGGCCAAAGAACCAGTCGATGTTTGCGATGGTGCTTTCGGGCCCGTTCGGCATGAAATGAAAGACGACAACGTTCGATCCCGGATTCACCTGGAACGAGTAGTTCGGCCAGATAAGCCAGTTCGCGAAGTTGGCGGCCTGGTCGCCGACATCCGGATTGACTTCATAGAGCGTGACCCCGACTGGAACGCTGCCCGAGCTGTGGCGGTGGTGCCACTCGAAGAGTTCGACCCGGTAACTGTCGGCGTCGATCAGCGAGCTGACAAGGGTCGGGTGCGCATGTCTGCAGTGGTAACACTCGCCGTAGTTCTCCACGGCGACCTTCCAGTTGCAGGCGAGCACGG
>JABIUG010000321.1 GCA_018700655.1 Rhodospirillaceae bacterium
GCTGTCACGGCATGGCCACGCCAGCGTTCAACCCGGGCGGCCACACCAGACCGATTTGCCTGGCGTTCTGCATCTTCCTGACCCAGGAAGTCGTTGTCGACTTCATCGTCGATCACCCGCATCGCGCAATAGGCGGGATAGAACAGTGGACGTTTGGCACGCGGCAAGAGATCGGCAAGGCGCGTGACGTTGCTTGGCCTGGCAGCGACAAAATCGGCGCACCAGGCCAGAGCCCGTTCAATTTCACTCGCCCCGGAAGTCATCTTCAAAACCGCCCCAGCAACATGCGCCCAAGCACCGCCAACTGGCGACCGCCGCTGTTGCGCGTAAGTGCGGCGTCAAACGGGTTGTATCCGTTTCCCCGCAAGGTGGCGAGATCACGGGTCGCAAAGGCCAGAGGCAACAGTGCGGGAACCATCGGTTTGGCAAGTTTCCTGCCCAGCCGCCTGGCACGGCTGGCATGGTCCAGCGCACAGGCCGCGATCTCCTCGGTGAGGCGCGAGACCCGATCGTTGTGTTCACCTTTGAGGATGTCACGCGGATCCAGTCGCAGCTTCGAGAGCATTTCCAGCGGAAACACGGTGCGCCCGTTCGAACCCAGAGCAACCGTCGAGCGCAACAGTCCCGACAGAGCCACGGCGACGCCTGCATCCCGGCAGACCTCCTCATGGCGGGCTGCATTCTGGTCAATCAGGCTGGCAGCCTGAAACATCAGCGCACCCGATGTGTTGCGCCCGTAGGCGATCAACTGATCCAGAGTTTCGGGAGGATCGGATGAAAGGTCGGCCTCGCGTGCATCAACCATGCTTTCGAGCAGGTTTCTGTCGAAACCCTGCGACCAGGTTTCGGCCAGGGCATCGACCGTGTCATGACGCCTTGGCGTGCCGGCCTCGATGCCGTCAAGCGATTCGCGCCACCATTGCAGGCGGATCTGGCCCAGCATCGGTTCGCTCACGCTTTCGGCGACCCGTGCGAGTTCGTGGTTGAAGGTGTATAGCGCAAACAACGCCTCGCGCTCTTCCTGACGGGCAAAGAGCGTGCAGAAAAAACGGTCCGGGTCGTTTTCCCTGACCGCGGTTCCGCAAACAGAAAGTTCCGCGCGAGTTCTAGCCATCAGAATGAACGCTCCAGATCAACTCGGTAAAAACAAACCATTCCCTATCCAAACTGGACATTGGTGCTGCTTTGGAACAAGAATGGTTCGCATCAGGGATGACCGTCCGGCCACCAGCCGCGTTCATCCCGTATCGTTTCCGGACGACAGCAACTGTGCCATCCCTGGCACCAGCTTGACCGTCGTTCGGAAGTATCGTTTTGCTTGAATTCACTGGTGGTGGGGAGCCTATGGCCAAAATTCTCGAATCACTCCAAGGCACGGTTATCGCAGGCTGTGTCCTGACGGTCATCGTTGCCGTCATTCTCGTGTCGATCTAACGCAACCACAAGGAGGAGAAATCAATGGAAGAAATTCAATTCTTGTGGCGCTGGCTACATGTCCTTTCAGGCGTCATGTGGATCGGCCTGCTCTGGTACTTCAATTTTGTGCAGATCCCGAACATGCCGAAAATCCCGGATGATCAGAAACCTGCTATCGGCAAGGTGATCGCACCTGCCGCGCTGTTCTGGTTCCGCTGGGCTGCGATGGCAACCATCGTGACTGGCCTGCTTCTGGCCGGCTCCAACGGTTATATCGTCGATGCGATCGCCCTGGGCTTCACGGATGCTGGTGCCAGCACGGCAATCGGCATCGGCATGTGGTTGGGTGCGATCATGTGGTTCAACGTCTGGTTCATCATCTGGCCGAACCAGAAACGTGCGCTTGGCATGGTTGACGCAGAGCCCGACGTCAAGAAACAGTCGGCGCGCACCGCGATGCTTTTCTCGCGGACCAACACGATGCTCTCGATTCCCATGCTCTTCTGCATGGTCTCGGCACAGAACCCCTGGTACTTCTGACCAGCGGTCCAGACCGTTGCCGAAAGGGCGGAGGGAAACCTCCGCCCTTTCTTTTTGTCTGCTCTAATCCCTGTTGAGTTCGGGCGCGTTGATGCCGGGCCTGACGCGAAAATCGTTGTCGCCGTGGCGATCCTCTCCGCGCATCAGGAAGATCGAACGTGACGTCGGAGCCCTGCCATGCAGATCCTTGAAGTGTTCAGCTTCGACGTCCCGGTCATAGAGCGATGTCGATGGCATAAAACGCATCGTCAGGGCCCGACGGGAATGTTCGGAACGGTTGGGTTCCGAACCATGAACCATGTAGACATCGTGGAGTGAAACTTGCCCGGCCCCCAACACCAGATCAACTGCGTCGGCCTCGTTGAACTGGCCATCTTTAAGCTGCTCATGCAGGACGACCTCCCTGCTCGGATTTGTCTCGTGGGCCAGCAGACATCCTGACCTGTGGGAGCCCAGTATCACCCGCATGCAGCCGTTCTCGGTTGTTGTATCGTCAATCGCGATCCAAACCGTGCAGGTCGCCAGGGGCCGCATCTCCCAGTATTCGCCATCCTGGTGCCAGGGTATCCGCCTTCCCGTGCGTGCCGGTTTGGCGAAGAAGCTCATGTTCCATAGGATAATGTCGGGGCCAATCATCGCCTCGAACATGTCGAGAATCATCGGATCGCGGGCGAAATCGAGAAACTCCAGGTCGAAATCCAGCAATGCGGGGCAGTATTCGCTGACACGCGGGTGGCGTTTGATCAGACGTTCATGAGCATCGGAAATCGCAGACAGCGTCTCCTGCGAGACCCTGAAATCAGGGAGAAGAAAGCTGTCCCGTTCGTACTGTGCTCTTGCCTGGTTCCAGTCCATAGCCACGCCGGGCGTTCCTTTTGACAGTTTCATCCCGAACGTAGCTTTCCCAGGCAGGCCAGCACAAAAATCGTGGGCTAGATCGCGATCAGGGCTGCTGCTACGGCACGACCTTCGGCCAGCAGGATGTTGAAGGTGCGGCAGGCCGCGCCGGTATCCATGGCGTCGATGATCACGCCATGGGGTCGCAGGGCATTGCGGATCTCTTCGCTGACCAGCGGCGGCTCCTTGCCGCAACCAAGCAGAAGAATATCGACCTTGTTGGCGTGTTCGATCACTTCGGCAAAACTGTCGGGCCTGATCTGGGATTTGATCGCGACCGGCCAGGGCAGGAAAAACTCGGGAAAAACGATGACCGAACCTTCGACTCTGTCGCCCGCAATACGAAAGCCGCCGTCGCCATAGGCCGTGACCACCTTGCGGGGCCGCGCGGCCTCCTCACTCATGCCGGGGTTTCGTCTTTGTCATCTTCGTCGTTGAAGTTACGCACCGGCTTGACGTAGAGCAGTAGCGGGGCCGCGACAAAGAGCGACGAATAGGTCCCCACAAGCACACCCCAGATCATCGCCAGCACAAACGGTGCGATGACCTCTCCGCCGAAAACGTAAAGAGCGGCCAGCGCCAGAAGGGTCGTCACGCTGGTCATGATCGTGCGCGAGAGCGTATCGCTGAGCGAACGGTCGATGATCGCCAGCATGCTTTCCTGCTTGAACTTGCGCAGGTTCTCGCGAATCCGGTCATAAACCACGACCGTGTCGTTCATCGAATAACCCACGATCGTCAACAATGCAGCAACGACCGGCAAACCAAAATCGATCTGGAAAAGGCAGAACAGTCCGATCGTCAGGCCGACATCATGGACCAGGGCAATCACGGCGCCGACGCCGAACTGCCATTCAAAACGCAACCAGATGTAGACCATCATCAGCAGGATCGCGACCAGCACCGCCTGGGTACCCTTCTCGATCAACTCACCCGAAACCTGCGGTCCGACAAACTCGACACGACGGTATTCGATGCCGGGGAACATCAGGTTCAACGCATCCTGCACCTGGTCGACCGCGACCTGCTGGACCGCCTCGTCTCCGGGCAGCAGGGCCATTCGGATCAGGAGGTCATTCGCCGCGCCGAACTCCTGGAGCGAAATATCGCCCAGACCAAGGCTGTTGAGCTCGTCACGCACACGGCCAAGGTCGGGGGCCGTCGCCGTCTCGATTTCAATCAGGGTGCCGCCACGGAAATCGATTCCGAAGTTGAGGCCGTTGGTGAACAGCAGCACGGCGGAGGCAACCAGCAGCGCGGCCGAGATCGAGACCGCAACCTTGTGGAACTGCATAAACGGAACACGCAGGCCAGCTGGAACCAGGCGAAGAAGTTTCATGGCCCCGTCCTCAGATCGGCAAGGTCTGCGGGCGCGCATGGCGCAGCCACAGGTAAGACAGCATGCGCGTGAGCATGATGGCCGTGAACATCGAGGTGATGATACCGATCGCCAGGGTCACGCCGAAGCCCTTCACTGGTCCCGAGCCCAGGAAAAACAGCAACAAGGCAGCAATTGCCGTCGTGATGTTGGCATCGAGAATCGTCGTCATTGCGCGCTTGAACCCGGCTTCGACCGCGTTGTAAGGCGTCCGGCCATGGCCCGCTTCTTCACGAATGCGCTCAAAGATCAGCACATTGGCGTCGACCGCCATGCCGACCGTCAGCACGATGCCGGCAATGCCGGGCAACGTCAGTGTAGCCTGCAGAAGAGACAGGGCCCCAAGCATCAGCACCAGATTGGTGAACAGCGCGACGTTGGCGAAAAGACCGAAGCGACCGTAGCAGAGGACCATGAAGACGATGACACCTGCGAAACCGATCGAGGCTGCGATCTTGCCGGCCTGGATCGAATCAGCGCCCAGGGAGGGACCAACCGTGCGTTCTTCCACAACGGTCAGCGGCACCGGAAGCGCGCCGGCGCGTAACAACAAGGCCAAATCCTGGGTTTCGGCAGCCGAGAATGAACCGCTGATGATGCCGCTGCCGCCACAGATCGAGTCGTTGATCCGCGGAGCGCTGATCACCTCGCCATCGAGCACGATGGCCAGCAAACGTCCCGTATTTTGTGAGGTGACATCACAGAACCGGGCCGCACCCACACTATCGAAACTAAAGGCCACCACCGGCCGGCCGTCACTGAACGATGCAGATGCGTCATCAAGGCTCTCGCCACTCACCAGCGTCTCGGATTCCACGACGTAGAATTCAGGACCAGTGGGATCCTTGGAAGGAAGCAGAACGGAGCCAATCGGCAGGTTACCCGCCAGAGCATCGGCGTAACTTGCATCGGAATCGACGAGGTGAAAGCTCAACTGTGCAGTCTGGCCCAATCGTTCGCGCAATTCCTGCGTGTCTTCATAACCCGGCACCTGGATAAGGATTCGATCTCTTCCCTGGCGCGCGATGATGGGCTCGAGCACACCACCGGGATCAATGCGTTTTGCCAGGACCGATATCGTTCGCTCAATCGCATCGCTCAGGCCAATCTCGAGACCCTGCTCGGTCAGGATCGCCGTGATGGTCCCGTCGTCGTTCACGACAACAATGAAATCATCTGCAATGACACCGATTTCTTCACGCGCAGCTGCGATATCCTCGAGTTTGCGCAAGTCGAAGCTGACCGTCATTCCGACGATCCCTGTTGCCCTGACACCAATCTGTTCTGCTCGAAGAGTACGGCGAATGTTTTGCCCGACACTCTCCAGGCGTCCATCCACATAGGCCTGCTCGTCTATCTGGACGACCAGGTGTGCACCGCCGGAAAGATCGAGACCCAGGCTGATCTGCTTGTTGGGCATCCAGCTCGGCAGGCTCTCGGCTACATCACGTGGCAGCACATTGGGCATGGCAAAGGCCACGCCCAGGCCGCAAACGATGGCAACAATCCAGATTTTCCAGGCAGGGAACTGCAGCATGGACGGGGTCAGCCGTCCTTCTTGACGCTGCTATCCTTGTCGTCGCCGTTGTCGTCGGGACGCGGGTCGGACTTGGTGACCAGGGTGGAGATCATTGACTGGCGGACCTTCACCTTCACCTCAGGCGCAATTTCGACGATCAGAACGCCATCGCCCTCGAGCCGTGCGACACGGCCGATGATGCCGCCATTGGTCACCACCTGGTCACCGCGCTTGATCGCGTTCAACATGGCGGTGTGTTCTTTGGCACGCTTGGACTGCGGCCGGATCACGAGGAACCAGAACACCGCGAACATCCCGACCATCATGACCAGGAACACGGGATCGAAACCCGGTGCGGCACCGCCGGCGTCTTGCGCGAAAGCTTGTGAAATCAGCATGAATATCTCCTGCCTCTTGGCGAGGGTGGCGGACTATAGAGAGCGGATGACCTAATACAAGCCAAGCGGAAACACAATCAGCTCGCCTGACAAGACTGGATCCCAAGTGAGGCGGGCATCGGGCCAACATCCAGATAGATGGCTAGGTTTTCCGCCTGTTCAACCGACAATTCACCCCCGATGATGCCCGAACCACCACAAACTGCACTATTGACCCGGGGCGTGGAAAATACGACGCCATCAAGTACCAGCGCGATACGCCTACCGATGCTCTCTGAGGTCGCGTCGCAGAACGCCTCTTTCCCCGATTCATCGAATGTAAAGGCAACAAAGGGCCTACCTTGATTCATGCTGATCATGGCTTCCTCAACCGCGCCACCAAACAGTAAATCTTCCCGATGGAGCTGATACGAAGACCCCGTGTCACCCTCTATCGCCGGCAGGCTCACGATGTTGCTCGCGCCAGCACGCATGTCGTCGTCTGCAACGACATGAACTGACAAACGATCAGCGCGATTCAACTTATCAAGCGCGCTTTCTGACAAACTGGACTCAGGATCATCGATGGTCCAATCGCCAAATGCAGTCTGGAACAGAGTGATTCGGGGATCATCCAACCGCGCCACACGTTCCTGAAATACGGCCAGAGCCTCCTGCCAGGCCGCATTGAAAGCCAGCAGCAGATCATAGTCGATCGATTGGCCAAAGGTCGTGCCGTCATCGAACACTGTGTATTCTGGGAACAGGGCGCGGGCCGTTTCCAGATCAGGAATGTCAACAAGTCGGAAAAGCACAACAAAATCTACGAACCTCGCACCGAAAGGAGCGGGCGTTGTGTTGGCACCGATGTAGTCAGCCTCGACACCAGAGTCCCTCAAACGTCGCCAGATCGACTGTTCTGCGTCGGCAAGAACCCGACCCATAAATTAGTCCCTTTGGCCCAAATACACTGATGAGCATCCACTTTCGAAGTGGGAACTCGTGTCCCCTGCATTTGCAGGTCCTGCTGAGTGCATCGCTGTAAGGAAAGCAATCGCTGCGGCACATCTGCACACCAGAGAAATGTCCATGGACAAAAACCCTTTCCTCGACTGGCTCATACCCGATCTCCGTTCATCCAGAAAATTCTGTGCTCGCCATGCCCGTACCGCAACCGCCATGCAGGAATTTGGAGTTTCGAGGTTTCCCCATTCTCTCCAATTCGACTAGGGTCCGCGACCATGACAGATCAAGACCAGACCGCGCTTTTGACGCGTATTGCAGCCGCCCTGGAGCGTTTGGCGCCCCAGGAAGCGCCCGATGATCTACTCGACCAGGCCGATGCCTTTGTCTGGCATGCCGAGACCGGCACGCTGCAGGCGGTACCGGAAGTCCAGCATATCCCGCTCGACCTGCTGCAGGGTGTTGCGCTGGTGAAGGATATCCTGCTGGGCAACACGCAACGGTTTGTCGACGGTCTGCCCGCCAACAACGCCCTGTTGTGGGGTGCGCGTGGCATGGGAAAATCAAGCCTTGTCAAGGCTGTTCACGCACACCTCAATGCGGCGCAGCTACGTTCCCTGGCGCTGATCGAGATTCACCGTGAGGATATCGGCACCCTGCCCCGCCTGCTTGGCCGCCTGCGACGCACAGAACGACGTTGCGTCCTGCTGTGTGACGATCTTTCCTTCGAGGCCGATGATGCGACCTTCAAGTCGCTCAAGGCCGTGCTGGAAGGCGGCATCGAGGGCCGACCTGACAACGTGATCTTTTATGCCACTTCGAACCGGCGTCACCTGATGCCGCGTGACATGATGGAAAACGAACGTTCGACCGCGATCAACCCGGCCGAGGTGGTCGAGGAGAAGGTCTCGCTTTCGGACCGATTCGGTCTGTGGCTGGGTTTTCACGGCTGCGACCAGCCGACCTATCTCTCGATCATCGATGGTTACGTTGCCCATTTCGGGCTCGATATCGACGCGAAATCCGTGCGTGCCCAGGCGATCGAGTGGCAAACCACCCGCGGCGCACGCTCAGGCCGCGTCGCCTGGCAGTTCATCCAGGACCTTTCCGGCCGCCTGGGCCAGCGGCTGAGCTGACAGTAGGCCCACAGTCAATTTTCGATATTTTCGTCATCGCCCAACTTGATGGGGCGATCCATGCCGCAACAACAGCGACAGGCACGAACGGTTCGGGCTCGCGAGAGTACGGTATGGATGGCCCGCTCAAACCTGGCCATGACGGTCTAGGGAGGTGTGCACCCTTCCTGCCGTGCGCTCATTCCAGATAGGGTAGCGGGTCCACCGCTGATGTCCCGCGGCGCAGTTCGAAATGAGATTGGGGTTGGGAAACCCCACCGCTGGCCCCGACGCTGGCGATGACGTCGCCACGCAGGACCGTCTGGCCGCGAGAGACGAGATTGCGGGCGTTGTGGGCATAGGCCGAGACCCAGTCGTTGGCGTGACGGATGAGAACCAGGTTGCCGTAATCATCAAGTTCGCTGCCGGCATAGGCGACCACACCGTCTTCCGCAGCCAGGACCGGTGTTCCAGCCGCGGCGCCGATATTGATCCCGTCATTTTGGCGTCCACCCTCCTTGGGGCCATAAGTCGAGAGCAAAGTGCCCTGTACCGGCCAGATGAAACGCAGGTCGGTGCGTGCGGTAGGTTCCACGATTTCGGTCGTGACGGGCTGGGGCACGTCCGTGGCGACCACTTCGGGCTCGACAACAACCGTGGCAACCGTCACCGGCACTGCGCCTTCCGGGATGGTCAGGCGTTGTCCGATCAGGAGGTCATAAGGTGCTTCGAGAGTGTTGGCCTCGATCAGGGCGCGGGGTGTCACACCCAGGCTGCGCGCCAGTCCATAGAGCGTGTCGCCCGATTCGACCGTGATCACGTCGACCGTGCCGGTCGCGGTCGCAACGGTCTGGGGCGCCACGGGTTCGGGTTCGGGCGCGGTTTCCTCAGCCAGCAGGATCTGTTCGATCCGGGCGATCAGATCGTCGGTGCCGGAGGAGTCCTGGACCTGAAACACCATCGGAGAACCAGGTGGCACCGGCTTCTTGCCGGGTAGTGGCGGCACGACGACGGCGACGATCTGTTCCGATGTTGTTGTCGTGCCGGTTGCAGTCGAGGCGCCATAGGTCACCGGCGCCGGCGGTTGGCTGCAAGCTGTCGTGAAAACCAGCACAGCCAGCCCGACAAACCACGCCCAATCACGGCGTCGCCTGCATTCAGCCATGAGTGCCATCAGAAACAAGCGGAACGAACCGCACATCCAGAAAAGCCTCGCTCTCGTAACCTTCATCCAACCGTTGCACACGATAGAGCTTCTGGTCCCACGTGCCCTCACCGACCGGCACGATCATGATGCCGCCCGGCGCCAGTTGCTCGATCAGGCCTTCGGGCATCGACGGAGCCGCTGCCGTCACCATGATCCTGTCGAAAGGCGCCTGGCGTGGCCAGCCTTTCGAACCATCACCCAGCATCGTGGTGATGTTGTGGAGGCGCTGCTTGTCGAAACACACCTGGGCCTTGCGCAAAAGTTCTTCATGGCGCTCGATCGTATAGACCCGGCGCGACAGCCCGGCCAGGATTGCAGCCTGATAGCCCGAGCCTGTGCCGATCTCGAGCACGCGCATGCGTTTGTCGATCTCCAGCTTCTGGGTCATCAGCCCGACCACGATGGGCTGGCTGATCGTCTGGCCGCAGCCGATCGGCAAGGCGGTGTTGTCCCAGGCCTGGGCTGCCAGTTCGTCCGGCACAAACGCCTCTCGGGGTGTCGCCTCCAGGGCTTTCAGCACGCTCATGTCGCTGACGCCCTGACCGCGCAGCTCCATCAGGAGCCTGATCGTCCCCGATTCGGTCATCAGGCAAAGGAACGGGTGAGCCGCTCCAGTGCCGCATCATGGGTCATATCGAGCGCGATCGGTGTGACCGAGACCTTCAGATCGAGCATGGCCTGGATATCGGTTCCAGGCGCAACATGGCCGGCATCCATACCCCAGCCACTGGTCCAGAAGTAATCACGGCCGAACGGGTCGCTACGCTGGACCGGCTTCAGGTCGGCGAAGTTGTGTTGGCCCTGGCGGCAGGCCACGACACCTTCGACATCAGCCGGTTGAACGGGTGGAAAGTTGACGTTCATCAACACGCCTTTCGGCCAGCCGGCATCAAGCAGGCGGCGCACGACATCAGGGGCATGGGATCTTGCTGTATCCCAGTGCAGCGGCTCGTCGCACCTGTATTCCTGACTCATGGCAATCGAGGGAATGCCCAGAAGAGTTCCTTCCATCGCCGCGGCAACGGTGCCCGAATAGGTCACATCGTCGGCCAGATTGCCGCCGCGGTTGACGCCCGAGAGCACCAGATCGACCCCGCCTTCGGCCATGACATGACGCACGCCCATCATGACGCAATCGGCGGGGGTGCCGTCGACGCTGTAGCGGTTCTCGCCAATACGGCGCAGGCGCAAGGGATCATGCAGCGAGATCGAGTGACCCTTGCCGCTCTGCTCGGTCGACGGCGCGACCACGACAACGTCATCGGAAAGCTCCGAGGCAATCGTTTCCATGCAGGCAAGACCGCTGGCATGAATGCCGTCATCGTTGGTCACGAGAATACGCACGCCGGTACCTCTCAGTATTTCGGGCTCAGTTTTTGGCTTCGATTCGTTCAAGGCCGTTCATGTAAGGCCGCAGAACCTCGGGCACCGTCACGGAACCGTCGGCGTTCTGATAGTTCTCCAGGACGGCAACCAGGGCACGACCGACAGCAAGTCCCGAACCGTTCAGGGTGTGGACGAAGCGCGTCTTCTTTTCGCCTTTGGGCCGGCAGCGGGCACGCATCCGGCGGGCCTGGAAGTCGCCGCAGTTCGAACAGCTTGAGATTTCGCGGTAGAGCCCCTGCCCCGGAAGCCAGACTTCCAGATCGTAGGTCCGCTGGGCGGAGAACCCGATATCGCCGGTCGCCAGCACCATCACACGATAGGCCAAGCCCAACCTTTGCAGGATCGTCTCGGCGCATCGTGTCATGTGCTGATGTTCGTCTGCCGACTGCTCAGGCGTCGTGATCGATACCAGCTCGACCTTCCAGAACTGATGCTGGCGGATCATGCCTTTGGTGTCGCGCCCTGCAGAACCTGCTTCAGAGCGGAAACACGGCGTGAAGGCCGTCAGACGCCTGGGCAGGGTTTCTTCTTCTGTGATGCTCTCGCGCACGAAGTTGGTCAGCGTCATCTCTGCGGTCGGGATCAGGTAGCGTCCGTCCGTCGTCTGGAAGAGATCTTCGGCGAATTTCGGCAGGTTGCCGGTGCTATAGGCAACTTCCGGGCGCACCAGCAGGGGCGAGGAAACCTCGGTATAACCAAATTCCTGCGTGTGGATGTCGAGCATGAAGAGCGCCAGCGCCTTTTCCATACGCGCCAGGGCACCGGTCAGCACGACAAACCTGGCGCCCGACAGCTCGGCGGCCAGATCGAAATCCATCAGCCCCAAACCGGTGCCGATATCGGCATGGTCCTTCGGTTCGAAATCGAAGCTGGGCGCTTCACCCCATCTGCGGTCCTCGACATTGTCGTCTTCATCAGCACCTTCAGGTACCAAATCGTCGACCATGTTGGGAATGCCCGCGAGCAAATCGTTCAGTTCGGTTGATGCCGCGCTCTCGCCTTCTTCAAGAGCAGTTATCTGTTCCTTGATCGTGCCGACTTCGGCGATTGTCTCGGCCGCGTCCTCGCCTTTGGACTTGGCCTGGCCAATCGCCTTGGAAAGTTCGTTGCGCCGCTGCTGGAGTTCCTGGGAAGTGGTCTTGAACCCACGCACGGATTTATCGAGATCGAGGAGACGCGAGGACATCGCCTCCAGCCCGCGCTTGGCGCAGGCCACATCAAAGGCTTCGGGATGATCGCGTATCCAGGCAATGTCGTGCATCGGTCCTCTCCTTTAGAGCAGATCACGATCATACGGAATCGCAATCGCGATCCGGCATGCTCGTGTGAATCTGCTCAATCTTCAGAGTATCGAGCGGATTCACAAGATTGGGTGGACCCACAGCGTGGGCCCACCCAATCTTGATCCGCTCTAGCGGCCTGTATAAGGCCACGCCTCAAGGCGGTCTACCGGTCACAGCATCAAGGTTTGGGATTGAAGTCGGTTTCCTCGAAACCGTCGAGATCTTCAGCCTCCTCGACGGGGGCTTTGGTCTCTTCATCCTCGGCCTCTTCGCGTGCCTGGGCCTTCTTACGTTCGGTGAACCGCGCGCACCAGATCGAAATCTCGTAGAGCAGGATCATCGGCAAGGCGAGGCCCAACTGGCTGAAAGGATCGGGCGGCGTGATGACGGCCGCCAGCACAAAAACCGCCACGATGGCGTATTTGCGTTTTTCCCTCAGGCCCTGCGCCGTGACGACACCGGTCCGGGCAAGAAGCGTCATGACCAGTGGAAGCTGAAAACTGATGCCAAAGGCAAAGAGCAGCTTGAGCAACAGCGAGAAATACTCGCTAACCCTGACTTCCATCACGATCGGCAGCTTTCCGAACTCGCCGGTCTGCTGGAAACCCAGGAAGAATTTCAGTGCCACTGGGAAGAAGGCGTAGTAAACCATGCCCGCGCCCAGCATGAAGAGCAGCGGGAACACGAGCAGGAAGGGCAAGACGACCTTCTTTTCCTTGCGATAGAGCCCCGGCCCGACAAAGGACCAGAGCTGATAGGCAAGAAACGGCAGTGAAATACACAACGACAGGAAAAAACCGACCTTCACATAAGTCAGGAAGGCTTCCTGCGGACTCGTGAAAATGAAACGCGGTGGAAACTCGACCGAAGAGAGCTCCTCGGTGTTGATCGCCTGGCCTTCGGCGACGACGTTGGGGTCCGCGTCGACGTCTGGCCCTTCATGGAACGGCTCATCGGAGAAAAGCAACCAGGCATCCTGCATGGTCTGTTCAAGCCAGCCCTGCTCGCCTTCGTCACCTTCCTCCACCGGCGCCAGCCCGTAGGCGTCGTATAGCGGGACAGCGAGGAAATTGAAGATGGGTTGGGCAAAGTAGAAACATGGCAGGAACGCGATCAGAACCACCGCCGCACTGCGGACAAGGCGCTTTCGAAGCTCAACCAGATGCTCAAGCAACGGCAGCTTGGTGTCGTCAATATCCTTGATCACGATGCGTTGCCTGCCGAAACCTTGTTATCGGCAGGCGTTTCCGCGACCGCCGGCTTTGCTGTGACCTCAGGTTTTTCCGGGGTCGTCGGGTCTGCCGCACCGGCCGCATCCGCACCTTTATCCGATGCGGTGCTCGAGGCCTCTTTCACGGTATCACCGGCTTCCTTGAGGTTGTCGCGCACAGCCTCGTTGGTCTCCGTGAGCTGCTTTTTTATCGTACCGGTCGGATCCAGTGCACTGGCCACGGACTTTTTGACCTTGCCAGGCGTCTCGATGGCCTTCTTCACACCATCAAGTTCGGCATCCTTGGCATAGTCATCGAGCGCCTTCTGGAACTCGCGCGCCATCTTGCGTGCCTTGCCGGTGTATATCCCGACAGTCCGCAGCACCTTTGGAAGGTCCTTCGGCCCGACGACAACCAGCAGCACGCCGCCAACCACCGCCAACTCGAACCAGCCGAGATCGAACATTACTAAACGCCCTTAGGCCCGTTCGACCGTCTTGTCCTTGTCGGTCTCTGCTTCGGTGGAAGCAGCGCTGCCCTCGATCGTCTGAGGGGCTTCCTCGACGGTCTTGGCCTTGGCGCTGTCTTCTTCCTTCATGCCCGACTTGAACTCCTTGATGCCCTTGGCGAGATCGCCGGCGAGCTTTGGAATCCGGTCGCGACCGAACAGAAGCAAAACAATCACCAGCACGATCAACCAGTGCCAAATACTGAAACTACCCATTTGCGAACCTCGTTTTCTTTTATCGGTTCCGCGGACCGGTTTAGTCCGATCCATCCCTGTAAGGGGGAACATATAATGATCTTGTGTGGTCCCTGCCAGCGTAAATCGCCGCACGCGACATTCACGGCCAACAACTCATGACACTGGAATAGGCCAATTTCGTGGCAGGAGCGGTTAACCCGGCGGTATGACCCCGGGGGTGTGATGACAAGGAAAGACGAAGACAGCCTCATCGTCAATACGAATGCGAACGTCAGCACCGGGTGCCGGCGCATCCTGGCCGGTGATGCGCGCACGCAACTCGCTACCGTCGTCCAGACGCAGGGTGACAAGGCTGCTGTAGCCCAGAAGGTGGTTCCCCACGACCCGTGCGCCGCGTCCTTCGGCTCCCGCATAGCTGCAAAGATGGAGGCCCTCGGGACGAACGAGAACGTCGACCTGCTCGCCTTCGCCTATGCCGGAAGCCGAAACGACGCCGATCGGTGAATCCGCGCGACCTTCACGGACTATACCGTGGAGCCAGTTCACCTCGCCCAGGAACTTGGCGACGAAGGCAGAAGCGGGTTTGCGGTAGATCTCGGACGGTGTGCCGACCTGCACCAGACGGCCACGCTGCAGCACAGCGATACGATCGCCCATGTACATCGCCTCTTCGGCGTCATGGGTCACGACCAGGGCTGCCGCACCGACTTCACGCAGAATACGCAGGGTCTGATCGCGGACCTCTTCGCGCAGGCGCACATCCAGCCCGGAGAACGGTTCATCGAGCAGCAGCACGCGCGGTTTCGGCGCCAGGGCGCGGGCTAGAGCGACACGCTGCTGTTCGCCGCCCGAAAGCATGTGCGGGTATTTACTGCCGTATCCAGCCAGCCCGACCTGCTCGAGAAGGGTTGCAACCCGCTCACGACGGTGGGCTCCGTGCTCACCTTTGAGGCCAAAGCCGACGTTCTCGGAAACAGTCATATGAGGAAACAGGGCAAAATCCTGAAAGACAAGCCCGACGCCGCGCATCTCGGGCGGCAACTGCCCGCCGCCACCGGCGACACAGTCTCCACCGATACAGATCCGGCCGCTGCCCAGGGGTTCCAGTCCGGCTGCAAGGCGCAGGGCCGTAGTCTTGCCGCAACCCGAAGGGCCGACCAGACATACGATCTCGCCGTCACCGACAGCCAGATCAAGATCATGTAGAGCTTCAACGCCGTCGTAAGCGTGGCTCACCGTATGAAATGTCAGTCCGGCCATGGGGTTCCGCGACTTAGTTCTGAATCACACTAGGTGCAACTCATTCTCAATTACAAGCAGGGAGTTCAAACATCGTCGCCATCGCCGTCGCTGTCGCCATTCTCCCCAGACCCGCCCTCTTCTCCATCGGGATCAAGGTGATCTCGCAAGCGACCGATCGGCGGAAGGTCGGGTCTGGCATCGAGAAGCCCCGCCGCTTTCATCTCGTCACGCCCGGGCAGATCGTCCAGAGCATCAAGACCGAAGTGCTCCAGGAAGTGCTGGCTGGTGCGCCACTGCAAGGGGCGCCCCGGCACGCGGCGGCGCCCGGACGGTCTGACCCAACCGATTTCGAGAAGGAGATCAAGCGTGCCTCGTGACAGCCCGACACCGCGTATTTCCTCGATTTCTGCGCGTGTGACAGGCTGGTGATAGGCGATAATTGCCAGGGTCTCCAGGGCCGCACGCGACATCTTGCGGGTTCGCTGAACACGGATCTTCAAGCGCGAACCGAGATCTTCAGCCGTGCGGAAGGACCATTTGCCCGCAACCTTGACCGGTTCAACGCCACGCCCGGCGTAATGCTCGCAAAGCTCAACCAGCAATGCTGCAACGTCGCGGTCTTCCGGCAGTCTGGTCGCGATTTCTTCTTCGCTGACCGGCTGCGGTGAGGCAAACAGCAAGGCCTCAATGACTCGCAGATTATCCGATGGCGCGCTCATGACTTGTCGTCCTGCTGGCGGGTACGCATCTCAATCGGTGTGAAGGCACCCGATTGCCGTAACTCGATTCGGCCCTGGCGCGTGAGCTCCAGACTTGCGGCAAGCGTGGAACTCACCGCCGAGCGATAGATGATACCGCCCTTTATTTCGTCGGGGAGCAACGCGAACATGTCCTTCCAGTCCGGCAATTCACCGACCAGAGCGCCCAAGCGTTGCATGGCATCTTCCATGGTGAAGACTTCGACCGGACGAGGTCGCCAATTTCGCCCTTCGCTGCGCCGCGTGTGATCAGCGTAGGCATTGATCAGCTCGTAAAGCGAAGCATCCCATGTGACCTCGACCTCGACCGGCAGGCCCTCGGCATTGCCGCAACGGAAGAGATCGCTGCCCAGTTGCGGGCGTTGCATCAATTGCCTGGCGCCCTCGCGAATGCCCTCCAGACGACGCAAATGGAACTGCAGCGCTTCGGCCATCGATTCAGAGCTGGGGTCTTCATCTTCATCGACCGGCAGCAGCAGCCGTGACTTGAGGTAAGCCAGCCAGGCTGCCATGACGAGATAGTCGGCAGCCAGATCAAGACGGATGTCCTTGGCTTCGGCGACAAAGGTCAGATACTGGTCCGCCAATTCGAGAATCGAGAGGCGTGTCAGGTCGACTTTTTGCTGGCGGGCGAGCGTCAGCAGAATGTCGAGCGGGCCTTCAAACCCGCTTACATCAACAATAAATGCAGATTTCGTCGCCTTCGCGTCTCCCGGCCAGGGATCCTCAAAGGTATCGGTGGAACCTTGCATGGTCAGTTCCCCTGCCCCGCCAACATCAAAACCACATCGATCACATACTCCACGGGAGGCAGAAGAATCCAGCGCAGTACGCTGAGATCGGCGCCAATCTGTGCACCAATCAGCGGCGGGAGTGCGATCAGGGCGATAATGATCAGCATGCCATAGCGCTCAATTCTGGCAAAAGGTACCGCCAGGCTGACGGGCAGAAGCCCGGTCAGGACCCTGCCGCCATCGAGCGGCGGCAACGGAAACATGTTGAAGACTGCCAGAATGACATTCAGCAGCAGTGCATTGTGGAGGTTGTAAAAAACCCAAGCCGCGACTTCTTGCGGCAGATAGATGACGACGTGCATCAGCAATGCCGCGACAAACGCCATCACCAGATTGATGCCTGGCCCTGCAGCGGCCACCCAGATCATGTCGCGTTGGGGTTTGTGCAGTCTGCGGAAGTTCACCGGCACCGGCTTGGCATAACCGAACAGGAAGGGCGCCTGCATCAACAGCAACATGGCAGGAAGAATGACCGTGCCAAAGCGATCGATATGTTTGAGCGGATTGAAGGTCACCCGGCCAAGCTGTTTGGCTGTGTCGTCACCCAGTTTCCATGCGACCCAGCCGTGAGCCGCCTCATGCAGGGTAATCGCGGTGATAACCGGCAAAAGCCAGATCGAGACCTGATAGAGAATGTTCGCGAGATCTATTTCCATCAGGCGGTTTTCGCGATCAGGTTATCGAGCCGGGCCATGGCCGATTGGCGGTCGAAATCAGGCGTGGGCGCGGTCTTGCAGGCGGCGGCGGCTTCAACACGACGCAGGGCATCTCCCTCAAGCTCCGGCACGGCCTCGGCAACGGCACGGCGCAGTTCGAGTGGTTGGTTGCAGTGCATCACGACATCACAGCCGGCCGCCAGCGACAATCTGGCACGTTCGGGATGGCTGCCCGAAAGGGCGCTCATATCGATGGCGTCGCTCGTCAACACACCGTCAAAGCCCAGTTTCTCGCGAATGATATCACCGATCACGGCCGGTGATTGGGTCGCCGGCCTCTCTGCGTCCACCGCCTTGTAGACAACATGCGCGGTCATCCCCCAGGGAACATCGGCAAGCGCCTGAAACGGCCGGAAATCATGGTTACGCAGGGTTTCCATGTCGGCATCGGTCGAGGGCAGGACATCATGCGGATCAACCGCGACCCGGCCGTGCCCGGGCATATGTTTGATCATCGGCTGCACGCCGCCTTGCGTCAGGCCTTCGCAATAGGCCCTGGCACAAGTGCTGACAGTCTGATGATCAGACCCAAAGGCCCGGTCGCCAATGACATCGTGCATGCCGGCGACACGCAGATCGAGGCACGGCGCACAAACGACATCAATGCCCATCGCGGCCATATCAGCAGCGAGCAAGCGACCGGCCAGCTGTGAAGCCTCAAGCCCCGCAATGCCCAGGTCCCCTGCGGGAACACCCGGCCACCAGTGAGGTTCGCGCAGACGGGCAATTCTTCCGCCTTCCTGATCGATCATCACGGGAGCATCTTTACGTCCAACACAGAATCGAAAAGAAGTAATAAGATCAAATACTTGCGTTGGGTTATCAATGTTTCGCGCAAACAGAATAATACCCAACGGATCGAACGCCTCGAGATACGCACGTTCGTCGTCACCCAGGGTGAGTCCGGTCAAATCCGTGATCAACCCACGTGGCATACAGTCACGGCCCTACGACGAGGCAGTCGATGTCGCGTTGCTTCAGGCTGGCGCACAGGGCATCGGCATCAGCCTTGCGCTCATAGGCACCGACCTGCAGGCGATAGAACGTCGCATCGCCGATGAACGCCTCGAGGATCAGCGCATCGACATCGGCCAGCAGGTCCTGATGGTTGATGTACAACCGGTCCCAGGCTGCCGTGGCCGCGTCGCCTGTGGAATAAGCGGCAATCTGCACGCGGACGACGGTATCGGAAGCAGGCAGGGCCGCAAGTTCGGTCGTCGTGCCTTCGGCGTCGGTAGCACTCTGGCCGGGTACCGTCGTTTCCGAAACCGTGCCGGAATTCACGGCCGCCGCAACGTCGGCAAAGGAAAGACCGTCGCCTTCTTCGGGAACGACCACTTCGGTACTGGCGCCGTCGTTGAGCACCACCACGGTCTGGGCCGGCGCCTCCGGGGCAACGGGTTTTTCAGTGGGAAGGGGAATCACCATTGCCGAGGCCGGGGCTGCCTCGGTCAAAACGTCTTGCATGAAGGTCGATACTTCATCGGCGCTGAACAGAGGGTCGGTTTCAACGCCCTCAATCGTGGTCGCGACGCCGGAGGCCTCGACATCGATGATGCCTTCGTCGTCAAGGCCGTCATCGGCCTCCACGGCCATGGGCTCTTCGGGCTCGGGAAGCAGGACTTCGAGATCATTGCTCTCTTCGCCGGTGATCGGGTCTTCGAGAACCAGGAGCCCCTGATTGGGAATGTCGTCACCACCGGGATCGTCCGGAACTTCCTTGAACGGTTCGTCATTGGCGGCAAACAACGGAACTTCGGTCGAAGCAGACGGCGTGCCC
>JABIUG010000322.1 GCA_018700655.1 Rhodospirillaceae bacterium
ACGTATCAGATGGCCTAACCCGACAATGTGAGCCCTTTGTGGCGACCGAACCGTGTGAGAATCTCGACGACGGCCTCATGCGGCAGCCCGGGAGCGGTGTTGCCGTCGATCCCGACCATGGTGTCGGAGGCGAACAGGCTGTTGATCACGGCCTCCTCGGCGGCCTGCACCGCGGCCTCGAACAACGCATCGATGTGGGCGTCATGCAGAAACGATGCATGGCGCAGCCCTTCGGTATCGGACCAGGTTTCGGGGTTGGCGGTCGAGAGCGCGAGGAACATGTCGCCGGAGTTGTTCCGGCCGATCGCGCCGGTGCGCGCGACGCCGAGCCCGACGCGCTGGGCGATCCGCTTGAGCTGGGGCGACAGAAGCGGAGCGTCGGTGACGCAGGTTCCGATGATCGAGCCGGACTCACGCTCGAGCCAGCCGCCTTCCAGCTCACGCCCGACCGGAACGCCTGCGATCGTGAGGTCACGGCGCAGGCCGTGGTTGGCCTGCACGATGACGCCCAGTGTCCAGCTTCCGGGTCCAGCCTCCACAACACGGCTGGCCGTGCCGATCCCGGCCTTGAACTCATAGGCCATCATGCCGGTACCGCCGCCCACGCTGCCCTCGACAACCGCACCGCTGCGGGCGCCTTCGAGCGCCTCGATCACGTGTTCGGGTTTGATATGCTGGCCGACGATGTCGTTGAGGAAACCGTCATGGGTTTCGCCGACGACACGGATGGACTGGCCCATCAACTGCATCATGCGCTCGTTGTCCTGGCCGTCGGTCAGCCAGCGGGCGATCGTGTCGCGTGCCAGACCGACCGACATCGAGTTCGTCGTCGCCATCGGCCCGCCCATCAGACCCTGGCCTTCGAGCCGCTGGATGCCGGTCAGTTCGCCCCAGGGGTTGAGCCCGTGATAACCGGCAAAGCAGGGCGCCATGATACCGTCTCGGCCGCGCGGAAAGACCACGGTGACCCCGGTTCGCACGGGGCCATCGTCGATCACAAGCGGACCATCGCCCCGGATGATCGTGCTGTGTCCAACCTCGACGCCGGCCACATCGGTGACGGCATTGAGTGGGCCTGGTTCGCCTTCAAAGGGAACCCTGAGGTCTCTGGCGCGGGTGGGCATCCTGTCGTCCCGGTGGATGTTGCGGGACGACAGGATACCCGGTTTCGAGTCTGATTGTGCGTCAGCCCATTTCCGGCACGTTTGCCTGAACCGAAGCACGGGCATTCATGCGGCCGAGCCAGTCCGACAGGTTCGGCTGGGCCGCGACCAGGTCCTGTGTGTCGGGGCACATTGCGGCATAATTGATTGAGGGCACGAAATACCAGTCGGCCTGGGTCGGTTCGTTGCCGCCGAAATGACCGCCATTGGCCACGGCAGCATCCAGTACGGGCATCATGCGTTCGACCTTGGGCATGTTCTCGGCGATGGTCTCCTCGTTGGTTTCCATCCCGAACATCGGCTTGGCGACACGTTCAAAGACGACGCCCATGTTGAGCTGGCTCTGGACGGAATCATTGAAGCTGCCGATCCATTGCATCGTCCTGACACCGGCAGCGCCTTCGGGGATCAGGCGGGGCCCGCCGAAATGCGCATCGAGATAGGCAGCAATCGCAAGTGATTCGATGATTACCGTTTCGCCGTGTTTCATCACGGGGATCTTGCCGAAGGGGTTCAGCGCCAAGTGCTCCTCGCTCCACATCTCCAGGGGCATGGAGTCATAGGCGATGTCCTTCTCAATAAGTCCGATGCGCGCGGTACGCACATAGGTGCTCATGTTGAAGCCGTAGAGTTTGATGTCGGCCATGGTGAAGTCCCTTGGTTTGGTGTTGTTGCGTTCAGCGGCTGAGGAAGACGTCGAGCTTGTTGAAGCTGCTCGACCATCCCTGGTTATGCATGCGCGAGGAGCCATCCGAAGGCATCAGGGTCTGATGGAGATCGAGCACGGTGTCGCCGGCGACATCGTTGAAGGTCAGCGTCACCAGCATCTCGGCGGCTTCGGGCAGATGGGCCCAGCGCCAGGTAAAGACCAGCCGTTCCGGCGCAGTGATCTCCTGGTAGACGCCGGCGACCGTGTGGGGTTCACCGGCATCGTTGAGGATCGAGAGCTCGTAGGCACCACCGAGCCGGGCGTCGACCCGGGGTTCCGGACAGGTCATGCCTTCGGGGCCCCACCAGGCTTGCAAGGCCGCAGGTTCGAGAAAGGCATTAAAGACCTTCTCGCGGGGAGCCTTGAAGCGACGGCTGATCTTGAGTTCGTGTTCTTGGGGCATCTCAGGTGTTCTCCTCGTTGTTGTCGGGTGCGACGCCGCTGGTCTGTTCGAGATAACGGGCCAGTAGGTTGAACTGGCGCTGCCAGAGGTCGCGGTGCTCACGGATCCAGTCCGTGGCGTCGTCGAGCGGTTCCGGGGCAAGGCGACAGTGATGGATACGCCCATCAACCGTGCGTCGGATCAGGCCGGCGCCCTCCAGAACCTTCAGGTGTTTCGAGATCGCCGGCAGCGACATGGCGAAGGGTTCGGCCAGGGCACCGACCCTGGCTTCACCGCCTGCCAGGCGTGCAAGGATGGCCCGTCGCGTGGGGTCTGCCAGGGCATGAAAGGTCGCCGAAAGGGCGTCTTCTATATAGTTAACCATATGGTTAATATAGATGGCGGTAGTCTCCAAAACAACAGGAAAACGGTTCACATCCCTGTGACGAAACAGGCACAGGGATGTGTAATGGTTATGGCCTTCACAAACCGCTTCTGTTCGGTCATTGTGCAGCGCAACATAACCCGCCTGAACTCGTTGGATTCCCGATGAAGATTGCGATTTTGAAAGAGCGCCACCCCGGTGAGACCAGGGTCGCGGCAAGCCCCGATATGGTCAAAAAGCTGGCCGGAATGGGCGTCGATGTCACCGTCGAGGCCGGGGCCGGTAATGCTTCGGGTATTTTGGATGCGGCCTTCGCCGATGCCGGTGCGACCATCGCGGCCGACCCGGTCCAGACCCTTACCGGGGCTGAAGCCGTCTTCAAGGTCCGCCGCCCTGTAGTCGAGGGCGAAGGCGATATCGACGAGCTGGCCCTGATCCCTGATGGCGCCCTGCTGATCGGACTGATCAATCCGCTGGCCGATCCCGGACAGTTCCGGGCTTATGCCGCGAAACGCCTCACGGTACTGGCGATGGAACTGGTGCCGCGCATTAGTCGCGCCCAGTCGATGGATGCACTTTCCTCACAGGCCAATCTGGCCGGTTACAAGTCGGTGCTTGATGCTTGCATCTATTACAAACGCGCCATGCCCCTGATGATGACGGCAGCGGGAACCCTGGCGCCGGCCAAGGTCCTGATCCTGGGTGCCGGTGTTGCCGGGCTGCAGGCGATCGCGACCGCACGGCGTCTGGGTGCTGTTGTTTCGGCCTTCGATGTCCGGCCCGCGGTCAAGGGACAGGTCGAAAGTCTGGGTGCCAGCTTCGTTGAGGTTGAAGGCGCGCAAGACGCCGAGACCTCAGGTGGTTATGCCAGGGAGATGGGCGAGGATTACAAACGCCGCCAGGCCGAAGCGATTCACAATGCCCTCAAGAAAAGCGATATCTGCATTACGACAGCCCAGATCCCGGGCCGACCGTCGCCCCGCTTGATCACCGCCGGAATGGTGCGTGATATGAAGCCGGGCTCGGTGATCGTCGATCTGGCGGCCGAAGGCGGCGGCAACTGTGAACTCACCCAGTACGATCAGGTCGTCCAGACCGAAGGTGTCGCCATTGTCGGCTTTGCCAATGTCGCGGCGCGCATGGGGACAGATGCTTCGGCGCTTTATGCCCGAAACCTGCTCAATCTGGTCCAACCGTTTGTCGACAAGGAAAGCGGCGCTCTCGTGCTTGATTTCGAGGACGAGGTGATCGCTGGCGCCTGCGCCATGAAGGCAGGCGAACTGGTCCACCCCACACTGATCGAGAACCAGGAGGGCTGACATCATGGAAGCTGCAATCGACCCCTTTATCTTCCGGCTGTCGATCTTCGTTCTGGCGATCTTCGTCGGTTATTTCGTCGTCTGGTCGGTCACGCCGGCACTCCATACGCCGTTGATGGCCGTCACGAACGCGATCTCAAGCGTCATCATCGTTGGCGCCCTGATCGCTGCGGGGCCTGATGGCGCCGGCCTCTCCAAGATTCTGGGCTTTGTCGCGGTCACCCTGGCGGCGGTCAATATCTTCGGTGGCTTCACCGTGACCCAGCGCATGCTGCAGATGTTCAAGAAAAAGGATCGCGCAGGAGGAGCCCGCTGATGTCGGCTAATCTTGCTGCGATCGCTTACCTTGTTGCCGCGGTCTGTTTCATCCTCGCCCTGAAGGGCCTTTCCTCGCCGACCTCGTCGCGTCAGGGCAACATGATCGGCATTGCCGGCATGGTGATTGCCGCCGCCACGACGATCGCCAATCCGTCGGTGGTTTCCTACACCTGGATCATTGCCGGTCTGGTCCTGGGCGGCGGCATTGGTGTCGTCATCGCGCTGAAGATCCAGATGACGGCGATGCCCCAACTGGTGGCTGCCTTCCACAGTCTGGTTGGCATGGCCGCGGTGCTGGTGGCCGCATCGGCCTATTACGCGCCGGAGGCTTACGGCATTCTCGACGTCGATGGTGCGATCAAGACGACCAGCAGCATCGAGATGATCCTGGGCATGGCGATCGGCGCGATCACC
>JABIUG010000323.1 GCA_018700655.1 Rhodospirillaceae bacterium
CGGCGCAGCGCCTCTTCGATCTTGGAGATCAGCTTGCGCTCACGGTCTCTGGTCCGCAGTTCGATCGCACGGTCGGTTTCCGTCGATGCACGGTCGGCCAGGTCGGGCTGGGCCGAGGTATCCTGCTGGAGATGCTTGATGGTTTCCGTGGACTCCTGAAGCAGTTCGTCGCGCCAGGAATTCAGCTTGTGCCGAAAGTATTCCTTCTGCTTCGGATTCATGAATGTCTCTTTCGCCTTCGACTTGTATGCCTTGGGGATTTTGACAGCCATAGAGCACTTCCCTTCTTGCGGTTTATCTGCTCTCGAAGCGACAACACGAATCGCCAATGGCGCGCTGTATAGTTTGGATGCCCACTGTTCCGCAAGCGTCATGAAACGACAATTCAGCGACATTCACCGGTATGACGGGTATCACAGGGTCGCGGTTCATCGCTTTGTGACCCCCGCGACTTGACGTACACTCTGGCGATTGGGGGTTCAGGGCCATGCGCATTCTTCTGGTGGAAGACGACGCAAGTCAGGCAGACAGCCTGCAGCTCATCCTGAAATCGGAGAGCATCGATGTCGAACGTGCCGGATCCGGCGCGACGGCCATCGAAATGGCGCGACTCTACGATTACGCCCTTGTGATTCTCGATCTCATGTTACCCGACATGGACGGCCACACTGTGCTGCGCCGGATACGCGACGCGCGCGTGACTACCCCTGTGCTGATCCTGACCGGCCTCAACGAACTCGATCACAAGGTTCGCGGCCTGGGTTCGGGGGCCGACGACTACCTGACCAAACCGTTTGCCAAGGACGAGCTGGTGGCCCGCATCCATGCCATCGTGCGCCGTTCACAGGGGCATGCCGAATCGGCGGTCAATGTCGGCCGTTTGACCGTTCGCCTGGGCGATCAGGTCGCCGAGATCGATGGCGAACCGGTCAAGCTGACGGGCAAGGAGTTCGGCGTTCTCGAATTGCTCGCACTGCGCCGAGGCCAAACCGTCAGCAAGAATCAGTTCCTCAACCATCTTTATGGCGGCATGGACGAACCTGATCTCAAGATCATCGATGTCTTCGTCTGCAAGCTACGCCAGAAGATCGCCCGGCATACCGGTGGGACCCATTACATTATTACCGAGTGGGGCCGGGGTTACGCGCTCCGAGAAGATGCAAAAGAAGCCACTTAAAATGAATTATTTCAAATACTTAAAATAATTATTGTATCTAAAATATTAGATCGTGCCGGTGTTAGTTCCTGAATGTTATCGAGAGTCGATCCGCACCATCCAGTACAGCCATCAGGCTTCCGCCCAGATCGTTCGCAAGCAGCCCGGTGAGATGGGGCTGGACCTCCCGGGGCCCAAGATCGTCGGGCATGGCATCGGGCGAAGCCAGCGCCAGCATCATGGCATCGACATCGCCCAGGGTGCCCTCGACACTGACCACAGGACCGATCCCGGCTGTCACGGAACAAAGCCCACCTGCCGGCAAAGAAGACAGCGCACACAGCACCATGTTCATGACGAGTTTGGCATGCCCTCCCTCTTCGCCGGGGCTTGCGGCCTCTGCCGGAATCAGGCTCCAGGCGATCTCGTGACGACCGCCTTCGACATAATGCTGTGTCAATTCGTGTGCTTCGTCCCAGGTCAGGCCCGAGCCCGTTCCATAGGCGCGTCGATAGAACGAAAGCCTGCGATTAAGCTGGTCACTGGTCGAGCGCATCACGCCAAGTGCGCTTTCGACCATTTCAGGGTCGGCACAGAGTTCCAGGCCGTTGGCGATAGCCCCGGCCGGTCCAACCACATCGTGGCACAGCCGCGAACAGATCAGCCCCGCCAGCAGGACAGCACGATCCCCAGACATGTCTTCCCCCTCCTGGAGCGGATTCACAAGGTTGCGTCAGATCGCAAGCGATTCGATGCAA
Source organism: Rhodospirillaceae bacterium (assembly GCA_018700655.1). GTDB lineage: Bacteria > Pseudomonadota > Alphaproteobacteria > SP197 > SP197 > SP197. The sequence goes on from JABIUG010000323.1 coordinate 1,915, forward strand.
ACGAGATATACTCTTGTCCTCTTCGTTTATCCTGCCACAAAGCGCTGTCCTAACAGAACCGGAGAACATGGATGAACCCTTGGATTGTGCCCGGTGCCGTGGTGCGTCTCGCCAGCCAGATTGACTGGGGAATCGGCCAGGTTCAGTCCTCCATCGGCAGTCGCGTCACCGTGAACTTCGAACATGCAGGCAAACGTGTGCTCGATTGCGACACCGTGAGCCTCGAAGTGGTCGATCCTGAACGTGACTCTTGAGCGGGCATCGGGCATGGTCCGCGCCGAATCCGGGTGGGCACGGGTCGTCCGTAGACGACATCGCGGTCCACACGTGCCCCATACCTTAGATGTAGTGCGAGGAGGTCGATGACGACCCCGACAGGCGAAGTTGCAAAAGTCCGCCACCCCGGTGCCGGCAAACGCAAAATGAGGCCCACAGCCAAGGGCCGACAGCCCGATCCCGCCGCGCTTCGCGAGATCGCCGAGCTTCTGGGAGACCGGCCCCGCCGCCGTGACCTCCTGATCGAACACCTGCACCTGATTCAGGATCGGTACCACCACATCTCTGCCCGCCACCTTCAGGCGCTGGCCGAGATGATGCGGATACCGATGGCCGAGGCTTTCGAGGTCGCGACCTTCTACCATCACTTCGACGTGGTGAAGGAAGGTGAGGCCCCGCCTGCCCCGATCACAGTCCGGGTATGCGAGAGCCTTTCCTGCGAGATGGCAGGTGTCGAAGCGCTGATCGAAGCGCTCGATGGCAAGCTCGGACCCGATGTCCGCGTTGTGCGCGCTCCGTGCATGGGTCGCTGCGAGTGTGCACCCGTGGTCAAGGCCGGCCTCAACGACATCAACAACGCCACCTTCGAAAACGTAAGCGGCGCGATCGAAGCCGGTGAGATCGAGACCCAGGTTCCCGACTATCAGGACTTCGATGCTTACAAGGCAGATGGCGGCTACGCCCTGCTGGCCGATGTCCTGGCAGGCAAACACGAACGCGAAGCCCTGATCGAGACGATGGAATCGTCGAACCTGCGTGGGCTGGGCGGTGCCGGTTTCCCGGCCGGGCGCAAGTGGAAGTTCGTGCGCATGGAGACCCAGCCCCGGGTCATGGCGGTCAACGGCGACGAGGGCGAGGTCGGCACCTTCAAGGACCGCTTCTATCTCGAGCGCAAGCCCCACCAGTTCATCGAGGGCATGCTGATTGCCGCATGGGTCGTCGAAGCGACCGATGTCTATATCTACCTGCGCGATGAATACCCGGGCGTGCGCCATGCTCTGGAGACCGAACTCCAGAAGGTCCGCGACGCCGGTTTCGACAGCACGACGACGATTCATCTGCGCCGCGGCGCAGGTGCCTACATCTGCGGCGAAGAATCCGCGATGATCGAATCGATCGAAGGCAAACGTGGCCTGCCACGCCATCGCCCGCCGTTTGTGGCCAAAGTCGGCATCTTTGGCCAGCCCACGCTGGTCCATAACATCGAGACGCTCTACTGGGTCCCCGAAATCCTGACCAAGGGCGCCGACTGGTTCACCAGCCATGGGCGCAACGGCCGCACGGGCCTGCGCAGTTTTTCGGTCTCGGGCCGTGTCAAGGAGCCCGGCGTGAAGCTGGCCCCGGCCGGCATCACGATCAACGAGCTGATCGAGGAATTCTGCGGCGGCATGGCAGACGGCCACAGCTTCAAGGGTTACCTGCCGGGCGGTTCGTCGGGCGGCATCCTGCCTGCTTCCCTGGGCGATGTACCGATGGATTTCGACACCCTTCAGCCCCATGGCGCCTTCATCGGATCGGCCGCCGTCGTCGTGCTTTCCGACAAGGACAGCATGAAGGACGCAGCGGTCAATCTTCTGAAGTTCTTCGAAGACGAAAGCTGCGGCCAGTGCACGCCCTGCCGTGTCGGCTGCGAAAAAGCCGTCAAGCTGATGTCGGGTGGCGCCTGGGACGGTGGCATCCTCAATGAACTTTCCCAGACCATGATCGATGCTTCGATCTGCGGCCTGGGTCAGGCGGCTCCCAACCCCATTCTGACAGTCCTGAAATACTTTCCGGAGGACGTATCGTGAGCGAAGCGGTCATCTTCTCGCTCGATGGTGAAGATGTCACCGCCGAGCCCGGCGAATCGATCTGGCAGGTGGCCAAGCGCCACGGCAAGACGATCCCGCACCTCTGCTACACCGAGATGGCCGACTACCGGGCGGACGGTAATTGCCGCGTCTGCATGGTCGAGATCGAGGGCGAGCGCACGCTTGCCGCCTCGTGCATCCGCGATCCGCTACCGGGCATGGTGGTCAAGACCGACACCGATCGTGCCGAAGCGGCGCGCAACATGGTGCTGGAACTGCTTCTTGCCGACCAGCCGGTCGAGGATGAAGCCCACACCACGACCTCCGAGTTCTGGGGCTGGGCGCACAGCATGGGAATCGATGTTTCCCGCTTCCCGCGACGTGGTGCGCCGGTTTCCGACCTCAGCCATCCCGCGATGGCGATCAATCTTGACGCCTGCATCCATTGCAACCGCTGTGTTCGCGCCTGCCGCGAAATCCAGGTCAACAATGTCATCGGCATGGCCTATCGCGGCGGTCACGCCAAGATCGTGTTTGATTTCGATGACCCCATGGGCGAGTCGACCTGCGTGGCCTGCGGCGAATGCGTCCAGTCCTGCCCGACCGGCGCGCTGATGGAAAAAACCCTGATCGACGAGGCCGGCATCGGCAAACCGGCCCCGGCCAAGGAAGTCGACAGCGTCTGCCCCTATTGCGGCGTCGGCTGCCAGCTGACCTATCAGGTCGAGGACAATGCGATCGTCGCGGTCAAGGGCAAGGAAGGCCCTGCCAATCACGGCCGCCTGTGTGTGAAGGGCCGTTTCGGCTTCGACTACATCAACCACGCCCAGCGCCTGACCAAGCCGCTGATCCGGCTCGACGATGCCCCCAAGGGCGCCGATGAGTGGATCGACCCGGCCAATCCCTTCACCCATTTCCGTGAAGCGACCTGGGAAGAAGCCCTCGAAAAGGCCGCCTCGGGCCTGGCCGCGATCCGCGACGAAGACGGCCCCAATGCACTGGCCGGCTTCGGCTCGGCCAAGGGTTCGAACGAAGAGGCCTATCTCTTCCAGAAGCTGGTACGCACCGGCTTTGGCACCAACAATGTCGATCACTGCACCCGGCTGTGCCATGCAAGTTCGGTCGCCGCGTTGATGGAAACGATTGGTTCGGGTGCGGTCACCGCTCCCTTCACCGAAGCGATAAATTCGGATTGTTTCATCGTGATCGGCGCAAACCCGACCGAGAACCATCCTGTTGCCGCAACCTTCTTCAAGAATTCGGTCAAACGCGGTGCCAAGCTGATCGTGATGGATCCGCGCGGTCAGGCCCTGCGCAAACACGCCACCCACATGTTGCAGTTCAAGCCGGGCGGCGACGTCTCGATGCTGAACGCAATCATGCATGTGATTATCGAGGAAGAGCTCTACGACAAACAATACGTCCAGGGCATGACCGAGGGCTTTGATGAACTCAAGGCCCACCTGAAGGATTTCACGCCCGAGGCGATGGAGCCGATCTGCGGCATTCCGGCTGATACGTTGCGTGACGTTGCCCGGACCTATGCCGGCGCCGAGAAGGCAATGGTCTTCTGGGGCATGGGCATCAGCCAGCATATCCACGGCACCGACAATTCACGCTGCCTGATCGCGCTGGCCCTGATGACCGGCCATACCGGCCGTCCCGGTACCGGCCTCCACCCCTTGCGCGGTCAGAACAACGTGCAGGGCGCTTCGGATGCCGGGCTGATCCCGATGTTCTTCCCCGATTACAAACCGGTCGCCAAACCTGAACACAACGCGCGGTTCGAGGAGCTCTGGGACTCGAAACTCGACGATAATCCCGGCCTCACCGTGGTCGAAATCATGGATGCGGTCCACGCCGACAAACTCCACGGCATGTACATCATGGGCGAGAACCCGGCGATGTCGGACCCCAATGTTCATCATGCCCGCGCGGCTCTTGCCAAGCTCAGGCATCTTGTCGTGCAGGACCTGTTCCTGACCGAAACCGCAATGCATGCCGATGTCGTTCTGCCCGCCAGCGCATGGCCCGAGAAAGACGGCACCGTGACCAACACCAACCGTCAGGTCCAGCGTGGCCGCCAGGCGGTCCTGCCGCCCGGCGAAGCGCGCCAGGATTGGGAAATCATCCAGTCACTTGCCCAGGGCGTGGGTCTGGACTGGAACTATGGCCATATCTCGGAGGTCTACGAAGAGCTGCGCCAGGCGACGCCTTCGATCACCGGCATCAGCTGGGACCGCGTCACCCGCGAAGACGTCGTGGTTTACCCCTGCCTCACTGAGGATGATCCCGGTTCTCCCATCGTCTTCTCGGAAGCATTCCCGACGGAGTCCAAGCGCGGCAAGATGGTACCCGCCAATATCGTGCAGCCCGACGAGATGCCCGACGCAGACTTCCCCATGGTGCTGACCACCGGTCGCGTGCTGGAGCACTGGCACACCGGCGCCATGACCCGTCGCGCCACCATGCTCGACAGCCTGGAGCCCGAGGCCATCGCCACCATGGCTCCGGTCGACATGGAACGCCTCGGTGTTGCACCGGGCGAACTGGTCCGCATCTCGACCCGGCGCGGCATGATCGAGGCCAAGGCCCGCATCGATAGCGGCATTCAGCCTGGCATGATCTTCGTGCCGTTCTGCTTTGTCGAAGCCAGCGCCAACTTGCTGACCAACGCCGCGCTCGACCCCTTCGGCAAGATCCCGGAGTTCAAGTTCTGCGCCGTCCGCGTCGACCGCGCTGCCATGCCGGAGGCTGCGGAGTAACAGCATTTGTCATCCCGGCCGCAACGCAGCGAAGAGCCGGGACCTAGATAGGGCGGCGCCGAACTCTCGAGGCCACGGATCGGCGCGGCTGAAGCCGCTCGTCCGGGGTGACAC
>JABIUG010000324.1 GCA_018700655.1 Rhodospirillaceae bacterium
ATGCCTGGATGCCTCACCAGGCTCTGGGCGAGAAACGGACTGTTGCCGAAGACGGCATCAAGCAGTGCAGAGCCGGTGGCGTCGGCGCTCAACTCATGCGATATCGCGTCATCGGCGGCGGCAAGCCATCGTTCACGTTGGACGGCCGCCCGCTCGGTATCATAGGGCTGCGGCAGCGAGGAAATCGTGGCGAGAGTTGGAAAGGCCATGACAACGGTTGACGGTAGAGCGGATCAAATCCACACGGAAACACATCGTGGTTCCATGTGGGGATGTGAATCTGCTCTGATTGAAAGAGCTGGGTTAACCTCACAGGTTCCTTCGCAATCGCAAAGCGATTTCGAATGAATCCGATATGCCCCAGGCCCGAAAGATCAGGAAATCCCGATATTAAGATCATGTTGCCTTATTACGGGGTGCACAGACAGTGACACGGCGCGCCTCACGTTTTGTCATCCATGTGCTCGGCACTCTGATCGGTGTGGCCAGCATCCTGCTGGTCGGTCTTGCCTGGCGTTTGGCACAGGGGCCAATCGTGTTCGGCTCGGTCACGCCCTATATCGAAGCGGCCATCAACGATCAGGAACTGGGGTTTCGGGTCCAGATTGACGATGCCCAGCTGGCATGGGACGACTGGCAGGAAGCCTTCGAGGTCCGCACGTTGGGTGTTCACGTCTATGACGACGAAGGTAATCAGATCCTTTCGGCCCACGAGGTCGTCCTGGAAATGTCGATGCCGCCCCTGGTTCGAGGTGAGCTTCGGCCACGGAGCGTCACGCTGGTGCGTCCCTGGGTGACGGCGGTTCGTGGCGCTGACGGCACGATGATCTTTGCCTTGATGGATACCTTCGGCAGCGAAGAGGAGCCGGCAAGCCGGCCGAACCCGATTGTCGATGAAGCCTCGACATTCCGAGGTCGTGATCTGGTCGACGGGTTCCTGGCCGCCGGAAGCGAGGCACCGTTCGACCGGCTCGAAGATGTCCTGATCCTGGGCGCCGATCTTTGGGTCGACGATCGTTTGCTTGATGTGATGTGGAATGCGCCCGCAGCAACGATTGCCGTGCGCCGCCTGGATCATGGCCTGTCGATCGAGACCCAGCTCGTGTTGCAAACCGAGGGTCATACGCTCGATGCCGATATCTCGGCGGTCTATCTGGCTGAAAGCAGGGAAGTCTCGATCTCGTGCCTGCTTTCGGATTTTGCCTTGAATGGTGTGTCGGACCTGGTCCCGCAGCTTCCGGACCTGGGCGGCGTTGATGTCGTGGCCGACGTGCACCTTGAGCTTTTGTTCGATCGTGATCTGGAGCTTCTCTACGGGTCGTTCCTGATTGATGCCCAAGCAGGTCGTATCGACTTGCCTGCTGTATTCGAGGAGGCGTTCGATATCGGGCCTTCGCTGGCGCAGGGATCCCTGCGGCCCGGATTTTCCGGGCTTGAGGTTACGGATCTCGAACTGGATCTGGGTATCGAAGAGGTTCACGCCAGGATCGTGCTTGATGGTTTCACGCTGGATGCCAATCTCGACGCCCTTTTCGACATCGCAGGCCTGCCGATCGGCGACTTGTCGCGTTACTGGCCCGTACCGGTGGTCAAGACCGCACGCGGCTGGATTCTCGAGCATGTTAGTTCTGGTGTGGTCGATCGGGCATCGATCGCGTTCCAAGCGAGTATCGAACAACTCGCCGCCGGCCAGCTGCCGCTGGAAAGCCTGATCATCGATCTCGATGTATCCGATGTCACGATCGACTACCTCTCGGCTATGCCGAAAGTCCGGGGTTTCAGCGGCCATGTTGCGGTCATAGACGACACCCTGCGCATCGATTCGTCGGGTGGCACGGTCGATGGCATCACCTCGACACGCAGCGTGATCACCATGGACGCCCTGAACGGCGACGCCGGCATGCTGATTGGTGCCGAAATGCATGGAACCGTGCGCGATGCCTTGTTGGTTGCGAGCCACGAGCCGTTCGCTTTGGCCTCGCGGGTCGGCATTGATCCCGACCTGATTGCGGGAACCTTCGATGGCCGGCTCGAGATCGTGCTTCCGAAGCTCGCCGGGCTGACGCCGGCCGATGTGCTCTACAGGGTCGCGGCCGACGGCCATGATGTCGCCCTGACGACCGAGTTGCGCGGTTATGCCCTGGATGGGGGCTCCGTCACCTTGCTGCTCGATTCCGAGGTCGCACTGCTGGAAGGCAATGTCCGTCTGAACGGTGTTCCGTTCGCGGGAACCTATCGACACAACTTCCGGCCGGATGCAGAAACCCTGCGTGTCGTGAACATGCGTGGTCGGGTTGACGATGCGGACCGTGCCGCCCTCGGCATGGTCGATCCCATCGATATAGATGGGCCGGTCGATGTCGTGCTCGACATGAGCCAGTCGGCAGACGAAACCATGACCTGGAACGTGGTCGTCGACCTTGCACCCTCCGCAATCGACTTTCCGTTGATCGGGATCGACAAGGCCGTTGGAGATGCTGGACGCGCCGCACTCCGGCTGGTCGACGACGGCGGCGCATTTCTGTATCTCGAGGCGATCGAGCTTGATATCGCCTCCACTGTGGTCGAAGGAAGCGGTGTTCTGCGCTCCGGCGATGCCAGTCTTTCCCGCCTCGATCTGACGCAGTTTGTCTTTGGCCGCAGTGATTTCTCCGGCGCGGTATCGGTGCGTGAAGACGATGTTTTCGATGTCACGCTGTCTGGCGGGACGGTCGATATGGAACCGCTGATGGAGGATGTTGCGGCATCAAGCGGGCCGACTTTGCCATCCTTCCAGATTCGCGGCGTGCTCGACCGCATCTGGATCACCGACAACGACACGGTTCAGAACGTCCATATCGATGGCACCTATGTCGAGGATCGCTGGGAAGCGCTTGCGATCACCGGTGCGATCGAGAACGAGACGCCGATGTCGGTCACGATCTGGCGCTTTTCGCCCGACGAGCGGCGTTTTGAATACAACGCCGGCAATGCCGGTGATGCCATTCGCGCCTTTGGCCTGTTCGACAACGCCACCGGCGGCGCCCTGCAAATCCGCGCGCGGATTGATGACAGCGATCCTGAAACGCCCGCCGACGGTGCCATCCGGATGGAAGGGTTTGTCCTGAAGGAAGCGCCGATCCTGACCGAGATCACCTCGTCGGCTTCTCTCACCGCCATGGTGAGCGCACTGACCGAAGGCGGCCTGGAGTTCGATGTCGCCCTGATGCCGTTCCACAAGGAGGGCGATGTCGTCACGCTTTACGATGCCCGTGTCTTTGGCCCCAGCATCGGCATCACGATCGGCGGCACGGTTGATCTGGGCACCGACCAGCTTGATCTCGCAGGCACGCTTGTGCCGGCCTATATGTTCAATTCAGCACTGGGCGAAATCCCGCTGCTGGGCGATATCCTGACCGGCACGGAAGAGGGCGGCGGCATTTTCGCCTTTGCTTTCGATGTCACCGGCCACAGGGACGAACCCGAAGTCATCGTCGACCCGCTTTCCGTGCTCGCACCCGGAATCCTGCGCAACATGTTCACCGCCCCGACCGACGACGAAGTCGAACGCATCATCGAGCAGGGCAACAAGCCCGAGGGCGGGCGTTAGACCGGGGGCTCGGTCAAACCGGCTTCAACAATGCATGGCGTTTCTTGCCGGCGGAGAGTTTAATGACTCCTTCACCGCCGATATCAGTGTTTGTGACCTGACGGAATTCATCGGACACAGCCTCATCGTTCACGCGTGCGCCGCCGCCCTTGATCAGGCGGCGTGCTTCGCCGTTGGACTGGGCCAGGCCTGCTTCACGCATGGCTTCGAACAGCACGATGCCTTCTTCGAGCCTTGCGGCTGCTACCTCGACGGTCGGCAGGCCGCTGGCGGCTTCGCCTTGTTCGAAGGTGCGCCGTGCGGTTTCGGCGGCTTCGGCGGCGGCCTCAGGCCCATGGCAAAGGGCGGTGGCCTCGTTGGCCAGGATCTTCTTGGCTTCGTTGATCTCCGAGCCGTCGAGTTTTTCCAGCCTTGCGATCTCGTCGAGCGGCAGGTC
>JABIUG010000325.1 GCA_018700655.1 Rhodospirillaceae bacterium
AATCGATCCAGCGAAAAGGGCCTCAAGGCATCTGATGTACTGCCTTCGATTATCAGCTCGGCCATCAGCGTTCCCAGTGCCGGGGCGAGCGTGATGCCGCTGTGCGTCGCGATCAGATAGAGGCCTTCTGACCCCGGCAACGGGCCGGCAAGGGTCTTGCCGTCATGAGGATAGGGCCGGATGCCGAGTGCGAGTTCGCATTGCTCTGCTGTGATGTCGCCGATCAGTTCGGGAACACGGGCCCTGGCATACGAAAGCAACCTTGCCGCGGCCTCCTGCATGCGTCCGGCTGAGGCATCTTCGGCGATCATGCCGTCGGTATCATCGGCGCCCATGCGCAGGCCCCCGTTGGGGGCGGGGCGGATATGAAAGGCGCCGGCCGGGCTGTCGAAATAGATGACGTGGTGAAGGTTCCGGGTGCGGTCATTATCGGGTGTGGTGACGAGCAGGCCGGGAACCCTGTTCATCGGGAACCGCGCCGAGAAAGCTTCGTATCCGGTGAGCTGGGCCAGGACTTCCGGGGTTTCGTGGCCGGCAGCGATCAGAACCCTGGGTGCACTGAACATGCCATGTTGCGTAACCAGCCCGCTGATCGCGCCATCATCGCTCATGGTCAGTTCCTGCGCCGCGCATTGTTCCAGAACGATTGATCCCAGGTTTCTGACTTCATCGGCGAGAACACGGGTGCATTGCGGTGCATCCAGCCAGTCTTCCGACATGGCGTGGATTGCCGTGACTTCATCATCGAACGTGATGTGGGGCTCGAGTTCTGCCAGCGCGGCAGCGTCGATCACGCTGTGGGGATAGCCGTAGCGTGTGAGATAGTCGGCCTGCTCCATCATGGCGGCATGACCTGCAGCGTCGCTGCGACTGATGCATTGCAGCATGCCGGTGCGGTGGAGGCCCAGCCGAGAGTCGCCGAACGTGCTGCCAAGTTCCTTGTAGAGTCCCGCACCCAGCGCATTGAGCCGGTGATAGGGCTCGTCGGCGACCTTGGATGAGGCGTTGATCCAGGCGAAGGACCGGGCTGTCGTGCCCTGGCCGATGCGGTCGCGCTCGACCAGTGCGACGCTGGCTCCACGGCGTACCAGAAAGTAGGCCGCAGCCGTACCGACGATCCCGCCGCCGACAACAATGACGTCAAAGCTGTCCTGATCCATTGGTCTGCAAGCCCCTTGGCAGTTGTGCGCACTTTCGTGGTTGATCGCCCGTCGTGCAACCCGTCATGGTCGAGAACGGAGGGCTGAGCTTCTGGGCTGTCGGATCGCCGGGGCTTCGATCGCTCGGGACCGCATGGGAGACAATGCACCGGATGCAGACCAATGGATTGCGGGAGGCAGACAAAGCGGTCCTTTCGGATGAGCATGCCATCCCATAGCTTCGCGCCGCGACGGGCCGGTGGCCAACAGGAGCGCATCAATGTCGTCAGGCTCCGTGCAGAGCACCATCGCAGCGTTCGGTCAGAGGATTCCTGCACCGCTCATCCTGATTTTTGCCCTGGCCGCCCTGCAGGTCGGTTCGGGCACGGCCAAATCCATCATGACGACCGACAATGTCTTTGGTCTCAATTGTATCCGGCTTGCCCTGGGCGGCATGATCCTGGCCTTGCTTCTGCGACCCCGGGTCTGGGAGTGGAGTCGACGCCAATGGATTGATGTCGGGGTGCTCGGACTTGCCTTCACGGCCTTCAACGTCACGTTTTACCTGGCGCTGATCCATCTCCCGTTGGGTCTGGTCGCAACCGTCGGATTCCTGGGGCCGCTGACCGTGAGTGTGATCGGCGCAAGGCGTTTTCTGGAGTTTGCCTGGCCGATCCTTGCCTTTTGCGGCGTTTGCATGCTCGCCCCTCTTGAGGACGACGCCCCGGTGACCTGGTCGGCAATTGGATACGGGCTGGCCTATGCCTGTGCGTGGGCGTTCTACATCCTGAGTTCGGCACGCACCGGCCGATCGGTCCAGGGTCTCGACGGCTTTGTCGTTGCAACCTGTATTTCAGCGGTCCTGATTTTCCCGCTCGCAACTTCAGAGATCGGTTACTTCTTCAGCTCGCCTTCACTCATACAGATGAGCATTCTGGTGGCTGTTCTGGCGACCTTGCCGCTGGGTCTGGAATACATATCCCTGAAACGCCTGCCGCCGCGCCTGTTCGGCGTCCTGCTCAGCCTCGAACCTGCGATCGCCACGATTACTGGGATCATCCTGCTCAGCGAACAACTCACTCTTGTCAGCTGGTTTGCCATCGGCGTGGTTTCAGCCGCGTCGGTCGGCGCCACGCTGACACGTAATGCAGCTGTGACGTCACGGCAGGGAACGCCCGACCCATGACCACCATGAATGACCGTAAACTGGAGGAAGGCATGACCGAGACGGATCAAGACGCGTTTTTTCGCAAATTCGAGGAGGTCTGGGACAATTACGACCTTGAAGGCATTCTCGAACAGTTCTGTGATGATGCCGTCTATGAAGCATCGATCGGTCCCGAAACATGGGGATACCGGGCGGTGGGCAAGGAGGCTATCGGGCTGCTGATCAAGGACGTCTTCGAGCGGATTCCTGATTTGAGGTTCCACGACGAGTTTAAGTTTTACTCGCCCGAGCTTGCTGTCGTTGAGGGGAGGCAGACCGGCACCTTGAGTGATGGCCAGACATTCAACACGAGCTGTGTCGATATTCTGGTAATGCGCGACGGCAAGATTGCCGCCAAACGCGCATACAGAAAGGACCATCAATAGCCGCTTCTTGCGCGGCGCAACGAAACGTTGGAGAGGTCAATTCAGTTGTGACGGGTCTCGGCAATGATCGTCCAGGCGTGCGATTGCGGTTACAAAAAAGTTGGAGCGGACGGTAACACCCGGAACTTCATGGTGGATCGCCCGGTCACGATCCGCTCCAGCTTTACGGTGGCTTGAACCAGGGGAGACTGGTTCTGCACCAGATGAGTGGCCTAGGTGCCAACCTTCACGTCTTCGAACATCGCGATGTAGCTCTCCAGAAGGGCTGGTTCCCAGGACCGGTAGGGTGATGAGTTGGCGAGATACGCGTCGACACCTCCACTCAGGCCCATGGCATCCAGGATCGCGGGGTCAACAAGGTCATAGGTCAACCGATTGGCATGGCCATAACCATAGACTTCGACCAGGAACTTACCGGCTTCGGGCGAGTTCCAGGCATCGATGAAGTCATAGGCCGCCTGTTCGTCACCCTCTCCGTTAGAAGTCATGACAAGACCGCAGACCCACGAGATGATTCCGCCTTTCGGGTTCATCATGTATTCGACCGGAATGCCCTGTTCCTGCAGCCGGAAAACCGGGCCGCTCCAGAGGTAGCAGGAATCCAGTTCGCCCGAAGCAAGCATGGCTTCGGCGCCGGTCGCGCGGTCGATGAACTTGCCCGGAGGGCAGGTCCAGACCCCGACGCTGAACCGGCCCAGGGGGTCGCGGTAGAGCACGATGCCCTGATGGTCGTTCGGCCTGCCCGAGATCACGTCCTCTTCGGCAAAGGGGGGATAGGGCGCCAGCGGCGGGATGTTCGAATCAGCTCCGAACACGTTGATCATTTCTTCGGTTGATGCGGGAAGGGCGACAGCTGCCTGGGCCATGGTACTCTCCTTCATTGAGTCAGTTTTCATAAGGAATTATTGATCTTGTCACCCCATATCTGTGTGCGCTTGTTTGACCACATGATTGAGAATGGCTGATGTTAAACACGAACTGGTTGACTCCAACTCATATCTGGTTCGAATATCTATAAGGTAATATTATGGATAAGAATCATGCCGGAGCGTCTCCCTTCGCTCAATGCCCTGCGTGCCTTCGAGGCCGTGGCGCGCCATCTGAGCTTCAGCAAGGCCGCCGAAGAGCTTCATGTCTCCCAGGCGGCGGTGAGTCAGCAGATCAAGGCGCTAGAGGCCGGTCTGGGTGCGCCGCTGCTGCGTCGGGCCAAGCGCCGGGTCTTTTTGACCGATACCGGCCAGTCCGGCCTTGCGGACCTGCGTGAGAGCTTTGACCTGATGGCGCGCGCGGTCGCCTTGATGCGCACCGACATTCGTCGTCAGCAATTGACCATCCGGGTCGAGCCGACCTTTGCCGCAACCTGGCTGGTCGGCCGGCTCGACAGTTTTCGCGACACCAATGACGGCATCGATATCCTGATTGATGCCTCGCTCGACCTGCCCGAGTTCGGGCGTGAAGGGATTGATATCGCGATCCACTTCGGCACCGGTGACTACCCCGGCCAGAATGTGCGTCAGCTGTTCAGGGATGTCGTCTTTCCGGTTTGCAGCCCGGATCTTCTCGACGGCTCCCATCCCCTGCGTGAGCCAAAGGATTTGCGCCACCACACGCTGCTCCATATCCAGTCGATCCCCGGTTACGGCGAATGGCCCTATTGGCGCGCCTGGCTGCGCGCCATGGGCGTGCGCGATATCGATGTCAGCGGCGGCATGCGCTTTACCGAACATTCGATGGCGCTGCAGGCTGCGGTGGCCGGCGAGGGGGTCGCGCTGGGAACGACGGCGATCGTGTCCGACGACGTCGCCAGCGGACGTCTGGTCATGCCCTTCCAGGAACACCTGGAGACGAAGTTCGGTTACTACCTGGTCTGGCCCCGGAATGCCGCCAGACGTCCCGACGTCAGCGCATTCTGTGACTGGATCTGCGCCGCCGTGGGAGAGCCGCAGGGTCGTTGAGCATCAATCGCTTGCAGAATCAGGCACGATCCGTTCCCGGCAATACATCGTTTAATCGTCGGTCGGGTTTGACTTGCGGCGTTGTTTTTTCAAGGCCCCTTGCCGTCGTTTTCCCTCTGACATGCGGCGCTTGGATGAGAGCGAAGGTCTCGACGGGCGCCGCCGGGTGGGCGGTGTCGCGGCCGTTCGTATAAGCGTCTTCAAGCGTTCCAGGGCGTCTTCGCGGTTTCTGATCTGGGACCGGAACTGGTTGGCGGTCAGAACAATCACGCCCTCACGGGTCATCCGGCTTCCGGCCAGCGATCTCAGGCGACGAAAAACTGCACCGGTCAGGGCCGGGCTGTTGGCAGCATCAAAGCGCAGTTGAACGGCGCTTGCGACCTTGTTGACGTTTTGCCCGCCGGGACCTGGAGCACGAATGAATTGCTCCTCGATCTCGTGCTCGGAAAGGCTGATGGTGTCGGTGATAGGAATCAAGGCAGGATTCTACCGGACCTGGGCATCGTTCAGACCAGGCCGCTGAGCTTGGCAAAAGGATCCCATGTTGGATCATCGTGCCATTCGTATTCGGTCCCTTCGGCGATTTCCCTGGCGGCCTCGACGCCAAACAGAAGGGCAATGGCAGCCAGCGTCATGTCCATTCCGGCTGACACACCCGATGACGTGAAGAACTTCCCGTCTTCGACCCACCGGGCCTGGCGAACCCATTCGACACGGGGAGCAACCGGCACGGTCCTCGTGAAGTCCAGCTTGTTGGTCGTGGCTTTGCGGCCGTCAAGCACGCCTGTCGTTGCAAGCAAGATGCTGCCTGTGCACACCGTCATGACGAGCTCTGCATGGTTTGCCGTCTCGACGATCCAATCGGCCAGGACACTGCTTTTGGCCGCCTCATGTGCACTTTCGCCGCCCGGGATCAATAGCAGGTCATAATCACTGCCGTCCGCCACGGTCTTGTCGACCAGGAGGCCTTGCCCGTGGACACTGGGAACCGGTGCCGATGTTTCGGCCACGATGGTGATGCTGATTTCGTCACCACGATCGCCCAGCATTTCCAGCGGGCCAAAAAGGTCTAGGGTCTGAAACCCTGGAAACACAAGTACGGCAAGCGTCTTCATTCCGATCCTCGATTGGCAGCGATCAATCTGCGCGGTCAAGCTGCGGACACATCCTAAGACAAGCAATGTGGCCGAAGAACCAGATTGTGCATGGTGTGCCCTGTTGGCGTTGAGGGCACGCCATGCGTCGTCAGTCGCTGAGCAGCCAGCCGCCATCGACGTCGACGATCGTGCCCGTCACGAAATCATTCTTGATGACGAAAAGCAGGCCCTGCGCGACCTCTTCGGCCGTGCCCGCGCGGGGGATCAGATAGTCCTTGGTCATGGCGGTGTAGGCGGCTTCGCGTTTGGCCTTGTCCTCAATGGTCACCATCGGCGTGTCGATGACACCTGGCGAGACGACATTGATGCGCCGGGCCGGCGCGATTTCACGGGAGACGGTCTTCACAAACGCCTCGACCGCGCCACCGACAGCCGAAAGCGCGCTGAGGTCTTTGGGATAGGTGCGGGCGGGAGAGCCAGAGACCAGGGTGATCGAACCGCCCTCGTTCAGGTGGGCCGCGCCGTAGCGCACGACGTTGGCATAACCCCAGAGCTTGTCGAAGGAACCCTTGAAGCCGTCGATGTCCATCTCGACAAAGGGGCCAACGGCACGATCGCCACCGGTCGCGGCGCTAACCAGAATGTCGAACGGCCCCAACCTGTTGAGCAATGTTTCGATCGCCGCACTGTCGCGAACATCACAGGCCTCCGTCGAGACACCCGCGGGCAGGGCGCCGGCCTTTGAAGGGTCGCGGCTGATCGCAACGACGGTGGCGCCTTCCTGCGCCAGCATCTTGGTCGTTGCCAGGCCAATGCCCGACGTGCCGCCGAAGACGACGGCCTTCTTGCCGGAGATGTTCATGGTGGTGTCCTTCCGTGATCGGGTTTGCTGCAGGTTCGGCTGCGGGTGTGGCCCATATGATCCCAAAGAGGTCGGTGGAACAACAAGGCTGGGTGGTTGGATTCATCCGGGGGAATTCTGCGACGCCCGCCATTGAAGGTAACCGGCCGGTAACCAGCCAAGGTTCCAACCGCGCGCGATCCGAACTAACGTCTCCGCCGATCCAACATTGAGGCTCCCCCATGGCGATATTCGAAGAGGTGGCGTTTTCCGGTGAGGTCCGCCGCATCCTGGTTGTTCCCGAGGCCAGAAACGATGTGGACGACATCGCGAGTGCGTCCGCAACCGGCGTTGTCGACGTGACCTATGAGGGTTTCCCAGGTGAACGCCATACCGGGCTGACGCGTGCCTGCTGCGTGCGCTTCACGGATATCTACGTGGAAGGCAAGGAAATCCGCAATACGCGCCAGCTCTCAATCATTTCGCAAGAGGAGATGGCACTGGTTGCGCAAGGCATGGGGGTCGACCGTCTCGAGCCCGAGTGGCTGGGCGCCAATCTGCTTATCGCCGGTATTCCCGACTTTACGCTCCTGCCACCTTCTTCACGTCTGCTGTTCTCGCAAGGTCTCAGCCTCGTCATCGACATGGAGAACGAACCCTGTGGCTATCCTGCCAAACAGATCAGGAAGGTGCACGGTGCCAAGGCTCTGACGTTCGTCAAACACGCCAAACACCGCCGCGGTGTCACCGCCTGGGTGGAACAGGAAGGCAAGATTGCCGAGGGCGACAGCTTCCGTGTCTTCATCCCCAAACAGCCGGCGTGGCCGGGACGGTAGGGCCAAGGGTAACAGGCCCAAGGTCGCCGAAGCAGTGCCAGCCCTGCGACCGACCATGGTAGGCGCATAGCTCCGCGAGAGAGCACTGCCTTCACACGGCAGGGGTCGCTGGTTCAATCCCAGCTGCGCCCACCACCCTAAGTCCCTGATAACTCAGGCACTTAGTAACAACCCGCCGAACCTCTGAGCCATCAGAAATCAACGCTGTCATAACCTGGTCACAGGAGACAGTGCAATGGCGACCATTCGCAGACGTTTCTACAAATGGCAGGTGCAGATTCGACGCACCGGACAAGCCCCAATCTCAAAATCTTTCACGAAAAAGCCTGATGCCCTCGCATGGGCCAGGAAGATGGAAGCAGCAGCCGACAGAGGCGAACTGGCCAACTGAATAGCCCCTATTTTTCTAGACGCCTTCGGTTATCGTTTTCTGCTGCCGTTCGAACTCAACGGGCGACAGCATCCCGTTCTTCGTATGCTTTCGTTGGGGATTGTAGAACATCTCAATGTAGTCGAACACATCCTGCCTGGCATCGGCTCGGGTTTTATAGGTCCTGCGCCTTATCCGTTCACGTTTGAGCAGATTGAAGAAGCTCTCTGCGACAGCGTTGTCGTGACAGTTGCCGCGCCGGCTCATCGAATGCTCCAGATTGTGCGCCCTGAGGAATGACGCCCAGTCCCGGCTGGTGAACTGGGAACCCTGGTCCGAGTGGATCAGCACCCTGTTCTTCGGCTTTCTGCGCCACACCGCCATCAACAGCGCCTGCAGGACAACGTCCGTCGTCTGGCGGCTCTGCATAGACCAGCCAACGACACGACGGGAGTAGAGATCGATCACGACGGCCAGATAAGCAAAGCCTTCAAGGGTCCTGATATAGGTGATGTCTGTCACCCAGGCTTTGTCAGGTACTTCCACATCGAACTGCCGGTCCAACGTATTGTCGACGACAACTGACGGCCTGCCGCCATAGATGCCAGGCCGACGCTTGTCGCAAATCTACGCCTTGATACCGGCCAATCCGGCCAACCGTGCAACGCGGTTAGGGCAGCACGTCTCTCCCTGATCCAGAAGATCATCGTGAAGCTTCCAGTAGCCATACACCTTGCCACTATCCTTCCAGGCCTTCCAGATAAGCTCGGTCTGGCGAGCATCTTCACGGGCCCGCTCGCTCAGCGGGTTCCGGTGCCAGGCATAGAAGTCGGATGGATGCCGAGGCAACGACACATCGCACGCACCGGGAACACCGGGCGATGCGCGGCAATGAACGCGTATCTCACTTTGCATCCTTGGTGAAATACGCGGTGGCTTTTTTAAGGATGCCGCGCTCCTCGGTCACCCTCACCAGCTCGCCCTTCAGGCGCCTTATCTCAGCATCCTTGTCATCGCCGCCGGATGGTTGCGAGAACTTCTTCCTCCAGGTGTAGAGCGAGTGCTGACTTACACCCAGCCGTCTCGAT
>JABIUG010000326.1 GCA_018700655.1 Rhodospirillaceae bacterium
CAGTTCGGCAAAGATCCGGTTGAAGATCCCCATCCGGCTCCAGCGGATGAAGCGGTTGTAGATTGTCTTGTGGGGACCATAAGCCACGGGCGCATCGCGCCAGCGCAGTCCGTTCTTGATCACGAACACGATCCCGCTGATTACCCTGCGGTCGTCAACCCTTGGAATGCCATGGGACAGCGGAAAAAACAGCGCGATCCGGCGCATCTGCGCCTCGCTCAACAGAAACAGGGCATCCATCACCAGCACCTCCTCAAGAAGGCCAGTGAATCAATCCACCCTAACCATGGCAAGCTATTTAATAGGTCCTGAGCCTAATATGACCTGCATTTCCGTTAAAGTGACGGCTGTCACTGGTCTTGCAGCACCCCAATCGACACATTCCTCAGATGTATTCATGACCAATCTGGTGGCAACACATGATCGGGCCCGGAAGAAGCAGGGGGCTTCTGCCGGATCAATCTCAGATAGATGGCGCAGCAAACGCGTATGCGACCGCGTAACTGATAGCCCCGACTAAAGGGAATCTACCTTTATGGCGTTCAAGGTGAAGTTTTGGGGCGTTCGGGGCAGCATTGCCTGTCCATCCCCGCACCACATTGCATTCGGCGGCAACACGAGCTGTGTCGAGGTCTCGTGCGGCGGTAGCCGGATCATCCTGGATGCAGGAACAGGCGTGCGCAATCTCGGCCATTGGCTGCTGCGCAAGGATGTCCGTTTCGCCACGATGATGCTCTCCCATACCCATTGGGATCACATCAACGGTTTTCCGTTTTTCACACCGGCGTTCCATCCAGATTGTGAATTCAACATCATGGCCGGGCATCTGGCCAACGCCAAGATCGCCGATGTCTTTGCCGATCAGATGCAGAATCCCTATTTCCCGGTGCCGCTGGAAGCCATGATTGCGCGCAAGACCTTCGAGGATTTCAGGGCGGGCGACACTTTCAGCCTGCCCGACAATCCCAGGGTCAAGATCAAGACCGCCCTGCTCAATCACCCCAATGGCGCGACTGGCTACCGCATTGAATATGAGGGCCGTTCGTTCTGTTACGTCACCGATACCGAGCATGTTCTTGGTCAACCCGACCAGGCTGTTCTGGGCCTGATCGAAGGCGCCGATCTGGTTGCCTATGATTCGACCTACACCGATGAAGAATTCCCCGCAAAGATCGGTTGGGGCCACTCCACCTGGGAAGAAGCCGTGCGCCTTTGCATGGCCGCAAACGTCAAGAGCCTGGCTATCTTCCATCACGACCCCGACCATGAGGACCGTTTCATGGAACAGCTCGAGATGAAGGCCCGCGCCATGTGGCCTGGCGCCTTCGTTGCCCGCGAAAACATGCGCATCAACCTTGCCTGAGACGGCTGCCGGCCAGCTTGGCCGCCTGCGCTAGGCGCAGGAACTCGTTTCGCGTACAGTCAGCCCCACCGCCATACACTGTTGGCCGTTGTTGTGTGAACGCAGCGGTGCGGAAACCTGGGTCAAACACGAAAATCACACGGCCACCGGTGCCTTCAAACTTCGGGGCGGTCTGGTTTATGTCGACCGGCTCGCCAAAAAGGCTCCCGAGGTCAGCGGCGTGATTGCCGCGACGCGCGGCAATCACGGCCAGAGCGTTGCTGTGGCTGCAGCCCAGTCCGGCCTGACCGCGACCATTGTGGTTCCCCCCGGCAACTCCACCGAAAAGAATGCGGCGATGCGTGCGCTGGGCGCCGAGTTGATCAACACGGCCACGATTTCCAGGCTTCCCTGGAACATGCCCATGATCTCGCCGACGAACGCGGGCTTCACATGCTGCCCTCCTGTCATGACGACCTGATCTGCGGTGTGGCGAGCTATGGCCTCGAGATGTTCGATGATCACGATGATCTCGACACGGTATATGTCCCGATCGGCCTGGGGTCTGGCATCTGCGGCACCATGCGTGCGCGCGATGCCCTTGGCCGTCGCACGCGTATTGTCGGTGTCGTCGCAGAGAACGCTGCGGCCTACGCCTTGTCCTTTGCTGCCGGCAAGCCGGTCTCGACCAACAGCGCCGACACAATCGCTGACGGCATGGCCTGCCGTATTCCAAACGAAGAAGCCCTGAGCGAGATCCTGGCCAGCGTCGAGCGCATCGTTACCGTGAGCGAGGACGAGATCGCCACAGCGATGCGCCACTATTTCACCGATACCCACAATGTCGCCGAAGGTGCAGCCGCGGCCCCGCTCGCTGCCCTGCTCAAGGAACGTCATCCGATGCAGGACAAAAAGGTCGGGCTGGTACTCTCAGGCGGCAATATCGACCGGGATGTCTACGCCCGCATTCTTGCCGAAGCCTGAAACGGCACGCTTACCAGCCGCCGTTTTTCAGCCAGCGATCCATCTGGCCGAACTTGTCGCAGCCCCAGAACAGCTCACCATCGATATCGAACATGGGTGAACCGAAAATGCCGCGCTCGATCGCCTGATCGACCGCTTCCCTGAGGCGTTGCTTGGCGTCATCTGTTGCCAGGGCCTCTCGCAGGGCGCCACCGTCCAGTCCCATAGCATCGGCTTCGGCAGCGACCGCCTCAGGCGCTCGCATATCGCGCCCCTGGGCCCAATAGGCCTGGTAGATCCGGTGGACGAAGGCGACGGCCTGTTCCGGGTTCTTGCCTTTCAGCCAGTAGAAGGCACGGCTCGCCGCGACCGAGTGCAACGGAAAGACCTCGGGCATGACGATCGGCGCGCCAAATTCGCGGGCCATCCGTGTCATGTCGTGGGTGGCATAGGCGCCACGCATCGGCTGGTTCAGCAGCGGCCCCTGCCCCGTGATCTTCATCGCGACACCCAGAAGATGGGCGTTCCAGTCAACCGTGCGACCATGTGCGGCCGCCAGCGCCTCGATCCGGAAGGTGGCGAGGTAGCCATAGGGCGAACTGAAATCGAAATAGAAGCGGATCGGATCAGCCATCACTTAATCTCCCTACAAGAGAATCACAGCACCCAGCGCCAGAAAGACGAAGAAACCGACAACATCGGTCACGGTCGTGAGGAAGACACCTGCCGCAACCGCAGGGTCGATGTTGAAGCGATCCAGTAAAAGTGGAATCAACGCGCCCGACATGCCTGCGACCAGGAGGTTTGCCGTCATCGCCAGCCCGATCACGAGACCCAGTTTGGGGTCATGGAACCACAGCCAGGCGACCAGCCCCATCAGAACCGCAAAAAGGATGCCGTTCAGCAGCCCAACCATGATTTCCTTGGCGATCACCCGCAACGCATTGGCGCGTGTCAGATCCTTGGTCGCCAGCGCTCGCACCGCGACGGTCATGGCCTGGGTTCCCGCATTACCGCCCATCGAAGCCACGATCGGCATCAACACGGCCAGCGCCACGATCTGCTGGATCGTTCCCTGAAACACACCAATCACCAGAGACGCCAACACGGCCGTACCCAGATTGATCAAAAGCCACAAAAACCGTTTGCGCGTGGTCTCGAAGACGGAAGCGTGAAGGTCAGTCTCTGCAACGCCGCCAAGACGCAGCACATCCTCTTCCGACTCCTCATTCATCACGCCGACCATGTCGTCGAAGGTGATCGTACCGACCAACCGGCCGTGATCGTCGACCACCGCAACCTCCGAGAGACCGTATTGCTGAAAGAGGTAGGAGACGTCTTCCTGATCGGTATCGCCAAGAACGGTCGCAGGCTCGCCATCCACCAGGCTCTGAAGTTTGACCTCGCGTTTGCTGCAGAGAATAGCGCTCAAGGCGATCATGCCGAGCGGCTTGTGTCCCGGGTCGACGACAAAGACCGCATAGAACTCGCCAGGCAGATCAGCAGCATGGCGCAGGTAGTCGATCGTCTGGCCGACATTCCAGAACATTGGCAAGGCCACAACGTCACGGCGCATCAGCCGTCCGGCGCTGTCATCGGGGAAACTCAGCCCTTCCTGGACGATGTGGCGTTCTGCCGCGGGAACCGCTGCCAGCACTTCCTGCTGCAGCGCATCGTCAAGTTCGCCGATGATGTCGACCGCGTCATCCGTATCGAGTTCGCCCACCAAACGGGCGAATTCGCCCACACCAATGCGCTCGCGCACATCCTCCAGGGCCCAGTCTTCCAGATGGGCCAGAATTTCCGGGTCGATGTCAGGTCGCAGCGTTTCGATTACCAGGGATCGCTGCGCGCCGGTGATCTGTTCGAGAAGGTCGGCGCTGTCGGCGGCATGGAGCGGCACGACAAGGGCTTCAAGCCGGACCAGATCCTCCTGATCCAGGGCCTCGAGAATGGCGCGCAGAAGATCAGGTGTCAGGCCATAGAGATCCTGCACCTCACGGGTTGGGTCGTCATGGGCCGATGAGACTTCGGACATGCCACGTTTCCCGCAGGGAGGATCAGGTGAGGCAAGCTAGGCAACGATCATGTCAGGCCCGACATAAACGCACGCTGGCCACGCCAAAACGACTTGCCACGATCCCCCGATGGCGGCAAGTGAAGAACCGGAAATGCGCCAGGTTTTGAGGAACCCGGGGATTTTCGCTTGTTTCGTGTTTTGAGATAATGGTGCGGTCGAGAAGACTCGAACTTCCACGGGCTTTCGCCCACAGCGCCCTCAACGCTGCGCGTCTACCAATTCCGCCACGACCGCTCTGTGTGGCAAGGTGGGATGCTATAGCCAAGAACAACGACCCTCGCAAGAGCACATCGGCGCAAATGAAACAAACCACGGTTCAGCCTGTCTGGCAGACGAGCAAAGCTCCGGTCACCTATCCCGAGGCCATCGGAATCATGAAAGAAAGGGTCGCGCGGATTCACGGTGGCAGTGCGACCGAATCAGTATGGTTGCTGGAGCACCCCCACCTCTTCACCGCCGGCACCAGCGCCAGCGCGGAAGAGCTGCTCGATGCCGGTGACATGCCTGTCTTCAAGACCGGTCGTGGCGGGCGCTACACCTATCATGGCCCAGGCCAGCGCATCGCCTATGTGATGCTCGATCTGACCTGTCGCGGACGCGACATTCACCGCTTTGTCGAAGGGCTCGAGAACTGGATCATCGCCACCCTCGACTGTTTCGGCGTCAAGGGAGAGCGACGCTCCGACCGGGTCGGGGTCTGGGTCGTCGGGCCCGACGGGCGTGAGGAAAAGATCGCCGCGATCGGCGTGCGTGTGCGCCGCTGGGTGACCTTTCACGGCATCAGCATCAATCGCGACCCCGACCTGTCCCGCTTTGCCGGCATCGTTCCCTGCGGCATCAGCGAACACGGCGTCACGTCACTTGCGGCTCTGGGCATCGATGTTTCGGCATCCGAGCTCGATGAAGCCCTGCAAGGCACGTTTGATCAGACTATGCCGGCAAGGCAGAACGCCGGCGACGATCAGCTGGTGGAACGTTGAGAGAAACCTGGCTCGACCGCGCCGTCATGTTCTTCTTTGTCAACAGCAGCGACACGCGCCAGAGGAGGACCTGAACGGCACAGGTTCAACATGGTCTCGACATCAGAAGCGTCCCCCGCAAAGACCGCCTCGACCGTTCCGTCACGCCTGTTGCGAACCCAGCCATCAAGGCCAAGTTCGCTTGCCTCCTCTGTGGTCCAGGCACGATACCAGACACCCTGGACCCTGCCCGTGATGCAAACCCTGACCTTGCGTTCGTGTTGCATCGCCCCTAACTCACCTTCCGGGTCGCTTCAGTCGGGATGGTCCACTCAGGCGGGAAACGCGCCGTGACCTTGGTGCCTGACCCAGGCTGGCTCTGCATCAGAAGTTCACCGTCATGCAGCCTGGCCACTGCACGTGCCAGGGGAAGGCCCAGGCCGGTTCCTTCGTAACGCCGGGTCAACGCGCTATCGACCTGACCAAAGGCTTCAAAAGCACGTTCCATATCCTGGCGTGTCATGCCGATCCCGGTATCTGCCACAAGCAGGTCGATACCGCCGTCTTCGCGCAGCAGTGTTTCGACGGTTACCCGACCATGGTCAGGCGTAAACTTCACAGCATTCGACAGGAGATTAAGCAGAAGCTGGCGCAGCTTTCTGCTGTCGGCACGTATTCTCGGCATGCCATCGGGTACCACGACATCAAGCTGCATCCCTGAACGCTCTGCACGTTCACAGAAGAGCTTGGCAGACAGGCCCACGACCAGATTCAGATCGACCTCTTCCTCGTGCAAATCAAGCCGCCCGGCCTCGGCCTTGGCGAGATCGAGGATATCGTTGATCAGTTCGAGCAGATGGCGTCCGCTTTCGTTGATGTCGCGGACGTATTCGTCATATCGCGGATTGTCGAGTGAGCCGAACATGCCTTCGAGAATGACATCGGAGAAACCGATGATGGCATTCAGGGGTGTTCTCAGTTCGTGACTGATGGTTGCCAGGAATTCGGTCTTGGCGTTGCTCGCCCGCTCGGCCTCATCCCGGGCCTCGCGCATGGCATTCTCGACCAACCAGGCTTCGGTCACGTCCTGGACTGATCCGATACAGCGGTTGCTGCGCTGCGTGCCGGTTGGCGGCAAAAACTCGGTGACCTCATGTACTCGGCGAACGCCGCCGTCGGGCAAGACGGTCCGGTACTCCAGATCCGCAGCTTCGAGACGCTCAAGGGAGCCCTGCAGCACTTCACGAACACGCTCGCGGTCGTCCTCATAAACAATTCGCATGGTCTGATCGCCTGCAAAACTGAACCCTTCGCGCGCCACATAGAAAATGCGCAACAATGAGTCGGAAACTTCGGAGAACTCTTGGGCCAGCGTGTCATAAACGTAATGACCATGATCGGTCATGCGCTGCGCCTGCTCCATCATGTAGCGACTCTGGGAGAGGCTCTGAAGAGCCAGGTGCTCGGCAGAAACATCCTCCATCACGTGAATGATACGCGACCAGGAATCGTTGAACTCCGGAGGAACAAAGGCAATGCCACGCTCGAAATATTCGGTGTCGTCCAGCCGTGTCTGTTGAAGGTCGGGTAGCACAATATGCCGCTCGCCTCTGGCCAGTGCCTGCAGAATGAGCTTGGACGACAGGCGCTCCCCGGCCGGTAACGGCTGTTCTGACCATGCCTGGAACTCTTTGCGTCCCTCGGCATGGCGTTGTCGCCAGGCCATCTCGTTGAAATCCACCAGCTTCATGGCCAGATAGGCGTCATCGACAAATTGCGGATGCGCCTCGATGTAGTCACTGGCGTCACTACCAGCGACATCCATGGCTTCAACCATCGCCTTGACCGCAGACCAGTCCTCGACCCAGATGGCCACCGGTGACTGTTCAAAGAGTTCACGGTAGCGCCGTTCGCTCGACTCCATGGCCGAGCGGGTCTGGAAGACCTCCGTCACGTCTTCGATCGTCAGGATCACCCTTACCCAGTCCTGTCGGAATTCTGCTGGAACCATGACGGTTCCCCGGGTGAAGATCGCGGTGCCGTCAGCCAGGTTTTCGGCTGTTTCGCCACGCCGGATAATCTGCTCGTCCTGTGCCAGTTGCTCAAGCACGCGGGCCAGTTCGTTCAACAAATCATCCGACAGCGTCTTCATGCAGCGTTCGGCAAACCGTTCGCGCTGTTCGATGCCGTAATCGTTCACATCCATCACGCGCATAGCGCCGGTAAGTGAGCGCAGGACATCGCGATTGGTGATCAGATAGTCAGCCAGACGGCCACCGGACTCGACAAACAGCCGTTCAACCTGACGCTTGATATGCGACCAGTCATCGACCCGTATGCCGACCGGTGTCTGCTCGAAAAGCTCGCGATAGCGACGTTCTCCGGCCTCGGCACGCGAACGGATTTCCCGTTCCTCGGTGATGTCTTCCAACAGAATTACGACCCGGTCCCGGGACTCTGCCGACCGCTCAGAAATCGTTGCTGTCGCACGCACGACAATCATCCGGTAATCATAGGTTTCCTGCACCATTTCGCGCACAAACGAGTCTTCCCGGAGCAGCGCGGCAACGGTCGCGATCAGAACCTCCAGTTCGTCCCGCGTCGGTGGGATGTCACGCGCGCCCTTCTCCAGCTCTGAACAAGATGCAGCGCCATAGAGCCGCATTGCAGCGTTGTTCATGTCGCTCGTCACGGCGAGATCGCGCAGTTCACGCACCAGTTCGGGATCGTTCTTCAGATGCTGCTCAAGATCATCGACTCCCTGCTCCAGCAGCACGTCAACGCGGCGGCGTATCGCGGACCAGTCGTATTCCCGGATCGCAATCGGAGAATGTTCGAACAGTTCGCGGCAGCGACGTTCGCTCTCTTCGATCTGTCGTTGCGCATCATGGCGCAGCGTCACATCGTCGCCCTGAATTACGACCCTGGACCAATCGTGCTGGTGCCCTTCGGGAACCACAACGCTGTTGTATGTCGTGATGTTCCTGCCATCCAGGGTCTTGTCCTCGATGACCCGGTTAGCCAGGAACGTGCCCGAAGCAAATGCCGCGATCCAGTCGACCAGGGCATCGACCTCTTCGTCACCGGTCGGCACACGGACATCCCCTGACAACAAGCCGGCGACATCGTCGATGCCGTAGACGGCTATGGCCGCGGGGTTCACTGCGGTAACACGCATGATGTCAACCAGATGATCTGCGACATCCATGTTCGTCCTCAGGTAACTCGCCAGATCGACAATGCCGTCACTTGTGAGCTCATCGATGCGCAGTTTGACCGCGCTCCAGTCTTCTTCCCACACAGAGAGGGGGGTCTGCTCAAAGAGTTCCTGATAACGCTTTGACACCTTCTGGCGCTCACGTTCGGCAGCCACCTGAGAGGTGATATCTTGTTCGACGATCAGGACCTGCGCCCAGGACACTTCATGTTCCGGCAGGATCACCAGTGTTCCTGCGATCGAGATGACTTCACCGTCGTGCCGCCTGATATCGCGCATCGTGTAAGTCACGGTTTGGTCGCCATCGAAAAGCCGCGCAAAAAGATGCGCCGCGACTTCTACGCGAAGCCACATTGGCTGGAGTTAAGCATCGACCCTGTCGAGTTGCTCCAGGGTTTCCACACCATAAACATCCATGGCCGCGCAATTGACGTGCAGCACTTCCATGGCGTCTTCAATCTGGTCGACAAGCTCTGGCCGTTCACCAAGGTAACCAACCAGATCACCGTCGGCATCGCCAACGACTCTTGCCGCCATGGCCTTCACCGCACTCCAGTCTTCCAGCCAGACCGCCACCGGCATCTCGTCGACCAGTTCGCGATGCCGACGTTCGGACCGGGCCAGTTTGCGGAAGGCCTCCACTTCTTCGGTGATATCGGTCTCGACCATCATCACCTTCGACCAGTCGGCGCCGTGCCCAGGCAACACCACCACCAAGGTACGAACACTGATGTGGCTGCCATCAAGCGCCGTCTGATCGATCCCGTCGAACGCGATCGTACTGCTGCCCTCAAACAAAGGCTGCAGGGTCGCGTAGGATTCAATCCCGCTTTCGCGCGTCAGGAAGGTTTCGAAATCAGGGTCAGAAAACGCCTCGCGCGACGACGCCCTGTAGAGAACCATCGCGGCATCGTTGTAATGGAGCACCCGCATCTGCGCACTCGCGCGATAACAATCCTGGGGATGTTGATCGAGCCAGGCGCCAGGGTTTTCAGAACGTGCGCGCACCATCAACCAGTGCGCCGAACTCCAGTCTTCGATCCAGACGGTAAGCGGCAACTGATCAATCAGGCTCAGGAACAACCGGTTATCGGCAAAATCACCACGGGGTTGAAGGACTGAGCGCCCGCGCATGTGCCACAAGCCCAAACCGCTTGCCAGACCGGCCAAAACGGCCACCAGCGCGACGGGTTGGCCAAACGCCACAGCCACCAGCCCCCCAGCGATCAGCGCTGCGGGCCCTGCGGCAGCAAGCCCCAATGCGGCACGCTCGCGCAATACGCGCAATCGGGCCGCCCGCTGAAGCGGGGTGTCGCGATAGCCTTTGGTCGTCACCGACAGTCCGTCTCTCCCAGGCAGAAACATCCGCGCGCCAAGCGTTCAAGGATATTTCGCCCCTCAGGGAGAGACTACTGCCCTGCCATGCGCTTTGAAACCGTCACCTGCCAGGAAGCAAGAACCGTCGTTCAGGTGACAAATTCGATCAGCAGTTGATCGACAGCAACGGAATCACCCTTGGCGACATGCACTTTGGCGATCGCCCCTGCCCGTTCGGCACGCAGGACGTTCTCCATCTTCATGGCATCGACAATGGCGAGTGCCTGCCCGGCTTCGACCCCATCGCCCTGTTCAACCAGGACATCGACGATCATGCCGGGCATGGGCGAAAGAACCAGCGAGGCAGTATCGACAGGTTGTTTCTCGGGCATGCGGGCAAGCAAGGTTTCAGCCTTTTCGGACAAAATGACCGTCGTGACCGTGACACCGGCATGCGAAAGGAGCCAATGGGTGCCGTGGCGTTCGATCTGCACGATGGCACCTTCACCATCAACCCTACCCTCAAACAGGGTCTGACC
>JABIUG010000327.1 GCA_018700655.1 Rhodospirillaceae bacterium
CGCCAACGAAACAGTTTCCCTCGATACCATCGTCCGTGACGATACGCAGAATACCGTGGTCCAGGTGCCGTGCTGTCAGCCCGAGGTCAAGGGCGGCATCGTCCGGCAAATCATGACGGACAACCTCGATCGTCAATGAGATTATTTTCCCACTCATTCTCGCCTCCGGGCGTGTGGCCAGATCGTAGAGTCAACAAAATTGGTAGCGTCCGGCCTCACTGTTGTCGATGACTGAAGCAGGACGTGCACGCTGGAGCAGGTTACGCTGGCCGGGTTTGTGACCGCAATCTGAGTTCTCTTGCTGGTGTTTCAGCGGTTGTCGGTCCTGCCTGTTGCCGCGATCCTGTCTTTTCTCGGGCGTTTGTTCTTTGTTCGAGGATACAGGCATGGTGGTCCCGCGCGGATCGATCGGGGACCATGCCCGGAAGGCTGAAAGAGAGGCAACCATGAGAACTGCGCCGCAAGTTGTCGTTATCGGGGCCGGCACCCTGGGCCTGTGCACGGCCGTCAACCTGGTCGAGCAGGGCGCCGGGGTGACCGTGCTCGAAACAAACACGATTGCATCGGGATCAAGTGGTCGTTCAGTAGGTGTCGTGGGCACGCAGCTCACTGATCCGCTCGATCTCCTGTTGCGCGAACATGCACTGCGGCAATTCCGCAATTGGGAAAGTCTTGGCCTGGAGTTTAACCATATCGGCTACCTGCGCCTTGCCCGGACTGAGGCGCAGATGGAGCTCTTCGAGCGATCAGCCGGTTTGCGCGCCGGAGCAGGGTTTCGCTCGAGGCTCGTTCAAGCCGAGAGCTTGCGTGAACTTGTTCCCCACCTGAATACTGCAGGGCTTGCAGGGGGAATATTCGGCCCCGATGACGGCTATATCGATCCTCATGCACTTTGTACCATGCTGTCGGCGCTGCTGCGCGATCACGGCGGTGAAGTGCGACAGTACTGCAGGCTGGAAGGTGTCATCCGTCGCTCCGGCGGATACCGGCTGGAAACGACGAAGGGAACGCTCGACTGCGACATTGTCGTCAATGCGGCCGGCGGGTGGGCGCCGCAGGTCTCGGCAATGTTCGGGCAAAACCTGTGTGTGGGACCGGAGCGACATGAGGCAGCCTCGATCCTTTTGGATCGCGCGCTGGACTACACCATGCCAATGGTCATGGACCTGGTAAACGGCGAGGGTTCGGGCCTCAATTTCCGCCACGACCGGCCAGGTGAGATGATCGCCGAGATCCATCACGTTGCTGCCGGCCCACCCGAAAACCCCGATACCTACAACGACCGGTACGATGAGGCTTCGAAAGTGTATCTGGCCGAGCTTCTGCTTGAGCGGTTGCCGGGCCTGCCGGGTGCACGCCTGGGCCGGGGCTGGGCGGGCCTCTATCCCATGACTGCCGATCAGCGGCCTTTGGTGGGACCGGTCGACCCCGATGAACTCTCATTTGTATCGGCCGCCGGGGCCGGAGGGTACGGCATCCAGCTTGCGCCTGTGATCGGGCAAGTGGCGGCCGACTGGGCGCTGCACGGGGGCCCGGTGTCGGCTCCCGGTACGGAAGTGCTTTTGCCCCCGCCCGAAAGCAACGTCGGCTCACTGAGACCTGGTGGTTAGGCCTTGTCGAGAGCCTCGAGAAACTTGTCCTGCTCGTCGGGGTCCATGGTGATCGACTGTTCCTTGTAGGGGAAGTTGAGCGCCGTGACTTCGCCATGAAAGGCCTTCAGTGCAGCGACGCGCTCCTCATACATCTGCTTGTGCAGGCGTCCCAGATTGCCGAAGGCATGGGCATGTTTGGGCGGGGTTTCCTCTTCGCTGTCCTCACCGCAGATATCGGCCATGAACAGGAAGACAGCATCACCGGCGTCTCCGGAACCCAGCGAGAAGGTGACGAGTGAGGTTTTTTCGTTGAGTGCTCGCAGGACCTCTTCGGCGACGCATTCGACCTCGACCGCAAAGACTCCGACATCCTCCATGCGTTTGAGTGTGCGATAGATTTCCATCGCCTCGTCAGCCGTGCGGCCCCAGGCGCGCAGGCCGCCGCACCAGTGGCTGAAAGTCGGGATCAAGCCGATTTGGCTCTGGACCGGAATGCCTTCCCTGGTGAGCATCTCGACCACGTCATGGGAGCGCAGCGTGTAATACATGTCTGCGCCTTGCTTCATCTGATCGATGGCATGGCTCAGGATTTCATCGGGCGCGCCGAACTGTGCCCAGGTCATGCCCGAGCCCATGAAATGGGTCGGTGCGATCTTGCGTGCCTCTTCGACTTCTATCCCGATCGTCAGAAGGTCGATCCCGGCATCAACGCAGGCCTGGGCTTCGATGGCGGACTTCGGGTTGCACATGCTCAGACGTTTGCCCGAACCCTTCAGTGCTTGCAGATCGGATACCGTGTAGTTCCGCTGTGCCGGACGTCGCCCGAAGTCATAGATGCGCCGCATGGTCGTTGCTCCTGCTTTTCGATCTGTCTGCCGGTTTCGATCGTGTAGCATGACGGTTCCCGGCCCGTGACGGCAACTGGAGAGCGCATGACCACATATCTGGAACAGGCCGATGGCGGCTGCATGTGCGGCACGGTGCGCTTTCGCGTTGGTGGCGCGCCAGAGCCGAGAGCAGGGGGCAGGACATGACGGCCCAAGACGCAAACCTCGCCCCCGGCGCTGATGGCCACAAATCCCTGAACCATGATTCCAGAACGCCCAGGGAGGCCTACCGGGAGGATGGCATCACCAGGCTGAAGGGTGCCTTTGACCCTGATCTTCTCGCCCGGTGCCGCGAGGCCTTTGACTGGAGCCTCACGCATCCAGGAACGATCACGAAGACGATCTTTCCCGGAACGGAGCACGAGCATTGGGCCGATAACGTCAATCCCTTTGCGCGCGAGATCTGCCGGAAGCTGGTCAAGGCGCCGGTGTTTGCCGACGTCGTCGCCGACGTGCTCGACTCACGGCATGTCTGGTACTCGGCGGAAGAAATTTTCTTCAAGCAGGGCAGCAAGGTCGGCCGTACCCCTTGGCATCAGGATACGTCCTATGCCCCCTACGGCGGCAAGCAGTGGTGCAATCTCTGGATCAGCTTCGAATCCCTGCCTGCGTGGAATGGGCTGGAGGTCGTGCGGGGTTCCCATCACGGGCCACAGTATGATGGCAGTTCCTATGACGACCCCGACAACCCGGCGAGGCCGCTCCACGGTGGTGACTGGACCCCGCTCCCCGACATTGAACGCGAGCGTCGGGCTGACTCTGCCGCGTGGCCGGTTATCTCCTATGCTTCGGAACCCGGTGATCTCATCGTGTTCCACCCTCACAGCCTGCATGGTGGCGCCCCGCTGAGCGAGGCGTGCCCGATACGTCACACCCTCGTGCTCAGGTTCTTTGGCGATGATGCCGTTTACCGGCCGTTTCCCGCGGGCAGCCAGAGTATCTGGGATGACAACAGCGTCATCCGCGACGAGTTCGCCGGTCTGGAAGCCGGTGAAACGTTGTGTTGCGACCGGTTCCTGCAGCTCAGATAGCGGATTTTTCTCCGAAGACACGATACACCACCACAGACCTCCATCGCCGAGCAGGAAACAGCATGACCACGTATCCAGAACAGGCCAACGGTGGCTGCATGTGCGGCGCTGTTCGCTATGCCGTCGATGGCGCCCCGATGTCCTCGATCTTCTGTCACTGCATGAGTTGCCGCAGGCATACAGGCGCGCCTGTGGTTGCCCTTGCCGGTTACTGACGTGACCAGGTCACCTACACAAAGGGCCAGCCGAAGGTTTTCGAATCTTCACCAGGTGTAGGCCGGGCGTTTTGTGGAGATTGCGGCACACCGATGACCTGGGAGGGCGACGGCGGCGAGATCGGACCGATGGTCGAATTCCTGATCAATACCTTCGACAACCCTGAGGCCTTCGCGCCTGAATGCCACATCCATCACCAGGAACGACTGCCCTGGCTGGAGATTCACGACACGCTGCCGCGTTACCGCATCTGGCATGATGGTGAGGATGAACCCTATCTGCATGGGCCCGCAGACAAGGTCTAGATCGTCGCGCCCAGCTTGGAGCCGTGCGGAAGCGCGCGCCTGTCGTGAGGACGGCTTCCGACATACCGTCGGTCAGGCAGTCGGTCTCCGTGCGTCTTGTTCTGACAGTCGCACGGGCCATACGCCTCCATCGACCGGCGGACACCGGTGAACCCAAGCGTTGTTGCCAGTTTACGCGAACCCCAACGACCGACTATCGTCGTCTGAGTTCGCTTCATTCCAGTGATGCAGGCAGTTTCTTGGCCTCCATCCTGAGAATCCGCAACTCTGCCAGGGAGAACTATCATGGAATTGAAGACCCACCTCAGAGACGAGATCGACTGGGAGCTGCCCTTTCCGGCGGAGGAATATGCGGATCGCCGGCAACGGGTACGCGCGGCCATGGCGAAAGCCGGCGTCGATGTTCTTATGCTCTGCCGCTTTCCGGACATGAACTGGCTGACCGGCTACGACATGATCCATAATCACCTGCGCAACCCGGCCACACTGGTTGTGAGGGCCGACAGCGACGACACGCTCTTTTTCGATGCCGCCGCGCACACTACGATTGTCTCACTGTTGCCGGAAATTCGCGACGTCGTGTTCTTCGATCACGGTCCCATGGCCGAGCCCGCCGATTTCGACATCATGGCCAGCGAACTCGCCGCTCGCGGTCTCGCCGGTGGTACGATCGGCCTGCAATTCTGGGGCTGGGGTCCGCATTCGTCGGTGATCGAGGCACTGGCCGAAAGGCTGCGCGCCAAGGGCGCCAACGTGGTCGATGCCTCGTTGCTGGTGGAGACACAGCGTCTCTACAAGTCGCCGCGCGAGCAGGAGGTCGTGCGCCAGGCCGCGGCCATGGGTGACAACGCGCTTGAAGCCGCGCGCGCCGCGATGGCGCCGGGTATGATGGAAACCGAGATCGAGGCTGTTATGACCGCCAGCCTCATGGAACAGGGCTGCAACTATCCCGCCATCCACACCATGGTCGGGTCGGGCGTCCGGTCGGGTACGCATCATTCCGCGCCGACCCATCGTCGTGTGAAAGAGGGCGATCTCATCAGTATCGATTTTTGTCCCGCGCTTCACCGCTATCACGTGAACACCTGCAGGACGTTCTCGATCGGCAAGGCTGACGATCGCTGGATCGACGTCATGGAGAAGGCCGCCGGCTCGATCGACGCGATTCTCGAAAACCTCAAGATCGGAGACCCTCTGACCCGTGCGGACGAAATCGCTCACGCCTATATCGAGAAGGTCGGGCTGAAAGACAAGGCATGGTGGATCGGCGGTTACCCGATGGGAATCTCGTTTCCGCCCGATTGGACAGGCGCCTACTGGAATCACTGGGAAGAGGAAACCTTCGGGCCAACGGCCGAAAAGATCACCGTTCAGCCTGGTCTTGTCTTCAACTACGAGAACCAGTTCGATGTCTGGGATGGCTGGCCCGGCGGCACCGGCTGCAACTTCATCGAAACGATCATCGTGACCGAGGATGGCCCGGAACTGCTGTCCCGCCTGCCGCGCACGATCGTTCCCAACGGAGGTTAGAGCAGATCACAACCGGTCTGCCCTCACCGCGCACCAGTGGCTCTCTCAGGCCCGGCAGACGAGGCCCTAGATTGCCGCGCCCACCTTCAGGCCCTCCAGCACTGCTTCCTCGGCACTGCGTGGCGACAGTGCATCTCCGATCGCTTCGGCGTTGATGCCCGAAGCGGTGAGGGCAGCCAGCAGCGAATCCTGACTGCGGTGACCCAGGGCCAGCACGACGGTTTCGGTCTCTTCTGCAAGGATCGCCTCGCCCGTCGTCGTCTGCTCAAAATAGGCCGTGTCGTTGTCGACACCGGCCAACCGCGCATAGGGCGTGATGGCGACGCCCATGCGCATCAGGTCGCCCACGATCATGTCGCGGACATAGGGCTGAAGGTTGATTCCTGCGGCATGGGAGCTTGTCATCAGGCGCACATGCCGTCCTTCCAGTGCCAGCATCTGGGCGATCCCGACACCAACCCAGTCGCCGCGCCAGTCGGCAACAACGACACTGCCGCCGCAGTTGACCTCGCGGGTCAGCACCTGCCAGGCGGTCACGACATGGCCATCCTCGGCGCCTTCGATTTCCGGCAAGTGGGCCAGGGCGCCGGTCGCGACGATCACCATGTCTGCGCCTTCAGACCTTGCCAGTTCCACGGTGACCGGGGTTGAAAGGTGTACCTCGACGCCGGCCAGTTCCATCTCGCGCGCCAGATTGGTGACGATGCCGCCGAACTCCGCGCGCTTTGGCAACTGCTGGGCAAGCAATGCCTGCCCACCAAGCTGGCCCGATGCCTCGCACAGCGTCACATGGTGTCCACGCTCGGCAGCCACGGCGGCGGCCTTCATGCCGGCGGGACCACCGCCTGCCACAAGTACGCGGCGCGGCTGTTCGGTTCGACCGCGTGTGCCATAGGCAAGTTCCCGCCCGGTCTCGGGATGCTGGATGCAGGAGATCGGCGTGCCCAGGGCGACATGACCGATGCAGGCCTGATTGCAGGCAATGCAGGCACGGATATCGTCGATACGTCCTTCGCGCGCCTTGTTGGCCATCTCCGGGTCGGCAATCTGGGCGCGGGTCATGCCGATCATGTCGGCCTCGCCGGCGACCAGGGCGGTCTCGGCAAGCTGGGGCTGGTTAAAGCGGCCTGCCAGCAGAATTGGTGTCCTGACGCTTTGTTTCACGATTGCGCCGGCTTCGCGCATGTAGCCAGCCTCGATCATCATCGGTGGTGCAATATGGGGCGATGAGCCACTGGTCGCTGACGAGCCATAGGCGATGTTCATGTAATCGACGAGGCTCTCGGCCTCGAGTGCCGCCAGGGCGGCGAGCGCTTCGTCGGGTTTGACGCCGAGGTGATCCTTTTCGTCGAGCGAAATCCTGAGCCCGACGATGGCGCTGGCAGGCAGGCGCTGGCGTAGCAGGCGGGCGACATCGAGCAGGAAACGCTGGCGGTTTTCACGGCTGCCGCCCCAGCAGTCGGTGCGCTGGTTGACCAGCGGTGAAAGGAACTGCGCGGGAAGGTAACCGTGGCTTGCGACGATCTCGACGCCGTCGTAACCCGCTTCGATCATGCGCTCGGCCGTGATGGCGTAGCCTTTGATGATCTCCTCGATCAGTTCAGGGGTGAGCTGCCTTGTCGTTGCAAAGTATCGCTCGTGGTTGAGCGGTGATGGCGCCCAGGCGATCGTGCGCGTGCCATAGGAATCGGTGCCCAGGACTTCCGCGCCGGGATGGAAAAGCTGACCAAACACCTTGGTGCCGTGGCGATGCACCGCTTCGGTAATCTTCTTCATCCCCGGCAGGGCTTCGTCGCGATAGGCAGCGATCATGGCCTCGTTGAAAAAGGCCGTTTCGTGGACGGTCATCGCTTCGGTGATGATCAATCCCGCCCCGCCCTTCGCACGCGCTTCGTGATAGGCGACGAGTCCGTCGTTGGGCAGGCCACCGGTGACGATCAGCGTTTGGTGGCCGGTCGAGAAGATGCGGTTGCGGAAGGTGTGGCCCTTGATCTCGAACGGGCTGAAGAGGGTCGGGAACATGGTTATCGGTACCCCGCAGAAACGATTAAATCAGAACCAGCAACGGCTCGATGCGTGCAGCATGAAACACCTTACTGGGAAGACATACACTCAGTTTCTCCGTGTTCGACCATGATGAGGGTCTCGACCGGAAATCCCAGGCTCTTGGCCTGATCGATGAGCTGGTTTCTGATTTCCAGAGACAGGTCGGGCTCTCTGGCGAGAACCCAGAGATAGCCGGTGTCGGAACCCGAGATCAGGGCCCAGCCATAGGCTTCGTCCAACGCGATGACGTGGTATCCGCCTGCAAACGGCCAGAAGAAGGTCACAGACAGGCTCGCGATGATGGGGTCGCCCAGAAATTTCGCCACACCTTCAGCCTCGTCCCAAAGGCATGCCTGGGTGTCATAACCCCGGTTCAGCACGTCAACCGTTCCGGCATCGTTCAGGCTGTAGGTGGCGGTTACATTGCTCAGGCCACGCTCGAAGCTGTGGTCCAGCCGCATGATCTCGTACCAGGTGCCGGCATAACGCTCAATTTCAAAGGGCGAGACGGGTGTGACGCCATCCGGGCGGCCGGTACATCCAGAGAGCATCAACCCTGTTGCCAAGAGGCAAACACCGATCACTTTCTCAAAGCCTGAGCATCTCAGCATTGCTTCGTCCTCTAATTCTCTTAGGTGTGATCAGGCCAAGCGTGGATCGTGCGGATGCCAACCTCGACTCTTCCCGCATGGGTTCAACCTGCTGTCTTCTCGCTGCGCTCCAGATTGTCCAGAATCAGGTTGGTCATGGTGTAGTGCATGGCATCCCAGAACGGCGCATAGAATTGACTCTCGACCGCTGGCGAATGCCTTGCACGCTGGATCGATTCACAGATCCGGTTGTCTTCCACCCGCGCCTTGATGCCGGCGCGCGCGGACTGCTTGCGGTCGTCCAGCAGGGCAGGGTCGCTGGCGCCGTCCCGATCAAAGAAGGTGGCGACCCATTGGGTGCCGGTCTCGGGCCCTTCAGGCAGGAAAAACGCGATCCGTGCGGCATCGCCCAGCACCGTAGTGACCCAGTTGGGATAGACGTTCGAGATCGTGTTGACCCGGTTGGGCGAGCCGTCCTTGTTTCGAACCTTGGGCAGGCTGGTTTCACCATAAAGCGATGCGCCGATGGCGTTGTCGTAACACAGGCCCAGATAACCTGAGGGATCATTGATCTCCGTATAGGTTTTTTCGAGGCTCTCATCGACGCGCGGGCTGTGGGGCGACTTGCGATACATCTCGTGCACAAACGCCTCGTGATAGACGTTGGGCGAATAGTTTTCGTAAACCGTCTTACAGTTGGACGCGATGGGAAGGGAATTCACCAGCGGCCGGTCGTTGTCGCCCAGGCCGATTTCCAGACGTTCCAGATCGACCAGCTCAAGGTGTTTCAGGACCGGGGCATACTGCTCTTCGAACGGCACCGGCTTGCTGCCCAGATAGA